>JAUNPJ010000018.1:53574-56321 GCA_030536755.1 Eubacteriales bacterium
GTTATCTGAATACGACTTATATATTACTTTCTTTTTAAATATTTCCGAAAAAGACACGGCATGAAAAGAATTAGTTCCTACCATTTTTGCATGTCGTACTAGGTATAAAAATTCTCTTGGTCCAACATTATTCAACTGTATGAATCCTGAGTTTACTTTTATACATGTTGGATGTATCGCAAGCACTTTGCAATTTAGGTTTTGAGCCTTTTCTTTGATTACCCTCACCAATTCTTCATCTTGGCGTAAAGCATAATACAAAATATAGTCTTCACATATGTTATACCTAGGAACTTTTTCAAAATTTTCCCATTCAGAATTTTCAATCAAAAATACGGGATCTATAACACAGAACACCTCTTTAGATATAAGGTTTTGAACTTCTTTTACGTTACAACTCTCACGTAAAGAAATTCCCGCAAAATCATTGAAATATTTTGAAACATTGCGTTTTTGGTAGTCTGTCAACACACTTGTCCCAAAACTACCCGCATAGGATATCTTTTTAATGTAAGGATAACTAGTTCCATAATACTCTGTTATTCTTCCAGTTATGGCTTCATTCCATATTTGATCACTTCCTATTATGACATAGTCCAGATCCATACTCGGTATCTTTGATAATTCATTAGCTATAAATGATTCAAAAATATCATATTGTTCACGCCTTCGAAGTGACCGCAAAAATTCACCAATATAATATCTCGGATGCATTATATGCAATCTAGGCCATAATCTGTATACATCTTTCACAGATTCGGGAGTAAAATCAGAAACACTAACAGTAATGTTTTTAGACTCCAAATATTTCTTTAATGCATAACATTGTAGCAATGCTCCATAATTATGTGCAAATTGAAACGTCAATATTTCACAATTCATTTTATCCCTCTCGTTTCAAGTGTTGTCCAATCTTTCTTTTTGTTTTTATCACTATCGAAAGCAAAAGTGATATATCCAATTGCTTTCTTACTTTTGCAAGTTGCCCGTCGAAATCTGTTATTAAGTTAAGAAATTTCTCATTCTCTTTGAGTTCACTTGGAGTTTGATGTCCATTTGTTCTAAAATTGTTAATTAATTCCCTAAGTTTCTTTTCATCACTTAGCAATTCCTTCAAATCCTCTCCTACAACTCCATTTCTTCTACTTTGAATCTGGCAACAAACATTACCGCTTAAATGATTTGTAAGAACGAAGCAATTTGCTGCTAGTGCTTCATAATATGTATATGCATATGTTTCTGGCCACGTAGACCATATCACGGCTATATCTATATCCCTACAACGTAAAGCATCAATCATAGCTGTCATACTTACTTTAAAGTCGACATCTACCTGTTCAACCCCTGTAAGCTTTTCTTCCCCCCAACCAAACTGATAGAATGTCTCATTTAAGTTTAACTGCTGTGCATTTTTTACTGCTTCTTTAAACTGTTTCCACCCTTTTAAAGGCTTCTGATATCCGACAAATCCAATTTTAAGCGGTTCTTCATCACATAATAAATTCCTATTTCCAATGTATTCTCCACTTAGTTTCTGATGATATATAACTCTTATCTTGTCGGCGTATTGAGGGTAGTCTTTAATCCATACATTTTTAGCTGATTCAGACGGTGCAATAAAAGTAATTCTATTTTCATATTTTTTTAGGAATGACCTAATTTTGTTTACGAGTTTTCCTGATTCATCAAAATATGAACAACCTCTGCATTTTATAGCAGTTGGGAAGCCATTTCCGCAAAACATACCATCTTCTTTAATCAATCCGCTTTTCGGACAAATAGTATAGTAATCATGCAGATAATAGAAAATAGGGACATCACAATAGTCCAGTATGCTATCCAATAAATCAATTTGTATGTTTTTTAAATGATGAATAAAGATTGCACATAACTTCACCATTTTCTTTGAATATAATAAAGCCTTCAATCTATGATTTGAATATATTCCTTTAAACTCTCCATCAATAAGTAGATTCCAAAATCTTAAGTTGTAATAAGGTGATATATGTACTACATCATACCCAGCATTATTCAGCAACATCTGTTGAGACAAGATGACTTTATCTGTTCCTCCTGTTCCCTGTGTATAATCGTCATATGATATAGTAATAACATATTTATTATTATTCATTGTTCTCAGTCCATTCTTTAATCCATTCCAGATATTTATAGCCATGCTCTTCTGTTGGTTCCAATATCATACCTTCACACCACTCATTCCACGCATTGATAAATACATATTCTGAATCCTTTATAGAATCCATATATTTCATAAAGGTTTCTTTTGATGGTGAGGTTATGATATAACCTCTTTTTCCATGACGTGGAGTATTATCCCACCCAAAAAAAGCCCCAGGTATGTAATTAATATCAGTAACAAAGCCCGTTCTAGCCTTTAAAATGGTGTCTCCATTATATCTATATACATATTTCGAAGATATTAATTTTCTCATTCTACTAAAAATTAAATATGGAATATATTTCCAATCATCTCCCAAAAATGTTGCAGATGTACTTGGCTCCCTTAAATGCCATATTTCATCAACATTAGAATCACCTTTTTTTAAATCTTTAGGATCAAATGCAGTATTTATAATAAAAATGCCACTAAATCCAGCATCTTTACATCTCTTATCAAAATAATCTACAATTTTTTTCTTAGACGAAAACATTGAATCAAATAGCATAAAGACAGGCTTATTATTTACCTTTTCATACCTTTTATCTTGAAAAAATGGTAAAAGATA
>JAUNPJ010000095.1 GCA_030536755.1 Eubacteriales bacterium
CCAAAATTTTTTGCCCAAAAAGCGCTTAAAAATCAAGGTTTTCCTACAGAAACTCAATTCCCATCAGAGTCAGCCCGCAGGCTGGTGCCGTAGGTCCTGCCGCCTCTCGGTTCTTCGCATCGAGAATTTCTTTCATCTTCTCCGGCGGATACTGTCCCGCTCCAATCTCAATCAATGTTCCGGAAATAATTCTCACCATATTATAAAGAAATCCTCTGCCCGACACACGGATGGTGATCATATCTCCCTCACGAAAAACATCAATTCCAGTTACAATGCGAATCGTCGATTTGACCTGCGCCTTCGCCCCGCAAAAGCTCGCAAAATCATGTCTTCCAATCAGATAAGAAGTTGCCTCCTGCATTTTCTCCACATCCAGAGGATAATGATAAAAATAAGAATACAGTCTCTCCGTAGGTACCGGGAATCTCCGATTCAAAATGCGGTATTCATACGTTTTCTCGCTGTCACAGTATCTCGGATGAAAATCCGGCTCCACTTCCTCCGAAAGCTGAATGCGGATGTCCTCCGGCAGACGCTGGTTCAATGCATAGGAAAACTTTTCCCCCGGAATCCGGCTGTCCGTATCAAACACCGCCACATTTCCCATCGCATGCACACCGGCGTCTGTGCGGCTGGCTCCGATTGTCTCGATTTCCGTGCCCAAAAGCTCTGACAGGCAGCGATTCAGTTCTCCCTGAACCGTAATCCCATTTGGCTGCGTCTGCCATCCACAGTAATTCGTTCCATCATAGGCTACGATCAGCCCTACTCGTTTCATCTTGTTTCCTCCATCATAATCCCACTACGCGAAATACAATGCTGACCGCCAGATAAGCTGCCAGAATCAAAAATGCGACATAATCTCTGCCTTTGTATTTTAACGGTTTCATCTGCGTTCTTCCGCTTCCTCCGTGGTAACATCTTGCCTCCATCGCCATTGCCAGGTCGTTGGCACGACGAAACGCCGATACAAACAGCGGCACAAGAAGCGGCACAAGAGCCTTCGCCTTCTGAATGATGTTTCCGCTCTCAAAATCCGCTCCTCTGGCAATCTGCGCTTTCATAATCTTGTCCGTTTCCTCCAGAAGAATCGGAATAAACCGCAGCGCGATTGACATCATCATCGCAATCTCATGCACCGGTACTTTCAGATAAGAAAGCGGCTTCATCAGACACTCCAGTCCATCTGTCAGCTGATTTGGTGTCGTGGTCAGTGTCATAAGAGAAGATCCGATCACCAGGTATGTCAGACGAATCGTCATTTTGCCAGCCACGATCAATCCTTCTTTTGTCACCTTCAGAATTCCCCAGTGCCACAGAATTTCTCCCGGCGTGAGGAAAATATTAAACACAACGGTAATCATTAAAATAAAGAAAATGCTCCGCAGTCCTTTAAACATAAATTTGACAGGCACTTTCGACAGAACGATCATAGCTGCCAGAAACAGCGTTGCCACTCCATAACCTAAAAAAGAGCGAAAGACAAACACAGAAACCACGAAAGCCATCGTCCCGATAAATTTTGTACGCGCATCCAGTCTGTGCAGAACAGAATCCGCCGGGTAGTATTGTCCAAGTGTAATATCTCTGATCATCTGCTGTCCTTTCCTCCGCCTCGCAAAGCATGCAAAATACTTTCCTTGGCTTCCTCTACTGTAGTTGCAGTCGTATCCACATCCAGACCGCGATTCTTTAATTCATGCATAATATAAGTAATCTGAGGTGCTCCCAGGCCGATTTTTTCCAACTCTTTATAATGAGAAAATACTTTCTTTGGCGTATCATCAAACGTCACTTCTCCATGATTCATCACGATGATACGCTCCACATATCTTGCAATGTCCTCCATACTGTGAGACACCAGCACAATCGTAATTCCCCTTTTTTCATGAAGCTCTGCAATCTGATTGAGAATTTCATCTCTTCCCTGCGGGTCTAGTCCCGCGGTAGGTTCATCGAGAATCAAAATTTTCGGATTCATGGCAAGTACACCGGCAATCGCCACGCGCTTTTTTTGTCCTCCCGAGAGTTCAAACGGCGATTTTTTATACAATTCTTCCGGAATTCCCACCTGCCCAAGCGCAATTTTCGCCTGTACTTCTGCCTCTTCTCTTGTCAGCCCCTGATTTTTCGGTCCAAAACACACATCCGAGAGCACATCCACCTCAAAAAGCTGGTGCTCCGGATACTGAAATACCAGCCCGACTTCACTGCGCAGTTTCTTCAGGTTGTAATTTTCGCTCCAGATATTCTCTCCATTATAAAGCACTTCACCTGACGTAGGCTTCATCAGACCGTTAAACAGCTGAATCAATGTGGATTTTCCGCTTCCTGTATGACCAATCATTCCAATGAACTGATTGTCAGAAATCGTCAGATTCACATCTTTTAACGCATGCATTTCATAAGCAGTTCCGGGGCTATACGTATAACATACATTTTTTAATTCTATTGACATAAAGCATTCACCAACTCTTCTATTGTAAGGATTCCCTCAGGAATATCTACGCCTTCTTTTCTCAGTTCATGCGCCAGAAGCGTCACCTGCGGCACATCCAGGTGGTAGCTTTGCAGCCGCTCCACCTGAGAAAAAATTTCTCTCGGAGTACCCTGCATCACAATCTTTCCGCGATCCATTACATACACATTGTCTGCAAATACAACCTCTTCCATGTAGTGGGTAATCAGTATAACCGTCACGCCTTCCTGTTCATTCAATTCCCGTACTGCTTTGAGCACCTCTTTGCGGCCGTTCGGATCCAGCATGGCTGTCGGCTCGTCCAGAATAATACACTGCGGATGCATCGCCATCACACCGGCAATCGCCACGCGCTGTTTCTGACCACCCGACAATTTATTCGGAGAATGTTTTCGATAACTAATCATACCTACTTTTTCCAGACTCTCATCTACCCGTTGCCAGATATCATCTGTAGGTACTCCCAGATTTTCCGGACCAAATCCCACATCTTCTTCTACAACAGTTGCAATGATCTGGTTGTCCGGATTCTGAAAAACCATGCCCGCCTTCTGACGGATTTTCCAGAGATCTTCCTCCTGCGCCGTATCCATATTGTCGATCCATAACGTTCCCTCGGTCGGAACAAGAAGTGCATTCAGATGCTTCGCCAGTGTGGATTTTCCAGAACCATTGTGTCCCAGGATTGCCACAAACTGCCCTGCCTTCACATCCAGATTCACGCCGTCAATCGCACGGCTGACCTCTTCCTCATTGCCTTCGTCATCATATTTAAAATAGTCAAATCCTAATTTGCTGGCTCTAATAATTCCCATAGGCTTCCTTCCAATCTTTTTATCATATACATCGAATCTATTCTATCCGATTTCTCTTTTATTTACAAGCCATGTCGTAAATCCCCTGCAAAAACTTTGCATCCAGCTTTTCATAATCGTCAATCACCGCATCGGCAATGCTCAGATCCTGATCTCCGGAATCCGGGTTGTGATATCCCAGGCAGATCATCCCTGCTGCTTTTGCAGCGCGGCATCCATTGGTCGAATCTTCGATTACAAGGCATTCGTCCGGCGATAATCCCAGCTCTTTGGCTGCCTTCAAAAATACATCCGGCGCCGGTTTTGGATTTTTTACATTTTCTCCGCTGCACAAAACCTGGAAATATTCTTTTACTTCCAGCATATCAACAACCTGATTGATGTAAACCTCGGGCGAGGAAGACGCAACCGCCATAAGAAAATCGCTCTCATGCACCCGTTTAAGCATCTGGGATACACCCGGAATCTTTGGAAATCCTTCTTTTTCAATTATTTCAGCTTTGTTCTTCCTCTGAAGCCGCACAAGATCAGGATCGTCATGAAAATCAACTCCATAGTATTTTTGAATCAAATCCAACAGATATCCTACCGTGCTGCCGATACATCCTTTGTAATATTTATATTCTATTTCAAGTCCCTTATCCTGAAACGTTTTCTTCCATACACGATAATGCAGCGGTTCTGTATTGATCAGAACACCATCCATATCAAAAATAATTCCTTTTAACATCTTCTTCTCCTTGACAACATAAGAAGGCTGCTGATCCTATGGATGTCAGCAGCCTTACCAACCATGTCTGTTATTCAGTTTCCTGTGGATGAGCCACCAGCAATTCTTCCATCAACTGCCAAATTTCCTCTCTTCCCTGTTTGGAGGTTGCAGAGAACGGAATCACCTGCGTCCCCGGAATCAGATTCAGCCCCTGCTTGATCATTTTCACATGTTTCTGCACCTGGCTTCGTTTCAGTTTGTCCAGTTTTGTAGCAATAATAATCGGATTGTATCCATTGTTGACAATCCAGTCATACATCATTTTGTCATTGTTTGACGGCTCATGGCGAATATCAATCAGCAAAAATACCGCTTTCAGCATCTGAGACTGATGCAGGTAACGTTCAATCAGCTTTCCCCACTGTTCCTGGGCAGCCTTAGATACCTTGGCATAGCCATAGCCGGGCAAATCTACCAGATACATGGCATCATTGACATTATAAAAATTAATTGTCTGGGTCTTTCCAGGCTGAGAACTCGTCCTCGCCAGAGATTTTCGATTCATCAGCGCATTGATCAACGAAGATTTTCCTACATTTGATTTTCCGGCAAACGCGATTTCCGGTCTGTCATTTTCCGGCAGCTTGCTGGTAATTCCGCAGACAATATCAAGTGAAACGTTTTTGATAACCATACAATCTCCTCTTACTGATTTTTTAAGGCTTCTTTCAATACTTCTTCCATCTTTTCCACATAGACAATATTCAGATCATCTGTGATCTCAGTGGAAATCTCCTCCACATCCGGTTTGTTCTCTTTTGGCACGAGAACTGTCTTAATTTTGGCATTTTTCGCAGCCAGAAGTTTTTCCTTCAAACCGCCGATTGGAAGCACACGCCCTCTCAGTGTGATTTCTCCTGTCATGGCTACCTCTGCCTTTACCGGTGTCTTCGTGATTGCCGACAGCATAGCAGTTGCCATCGTAATTCCCGCAGATGGACCATCTTTCGGCACCGCGCCTTCCGGAATATGAATATGTATATCATTTTCCTTAAAGAAATTCTGGTCAATCTTATATTTCTTTGCTACGGAACGGATATAACTGATTCCAATCTGTGCAGATTCTTTCATCACATCACCAAGCTGGCCGGTCAGACGCATCTCGCCCTTTCCTGGCATGATATTAACTTCAATCTGAAGGGTATCACCGCCCACGCTGGTCCATGCCAGACCGCGTACAATACCCACTTCATCTTTCTTATTGGCCATCTGGTAGCTGTAACGTGATTTGCCAAGATAATGCTCCAGATTTTTTGTGGTAACCGTAATCTTCTGTTCTCCGTCCTCCAAAATCTCTCTGGCAGCTTTTCGGCAAATCTGTCCGATCTTACGTTCCAGATTTCGCACACCGGCTTCTTTTGTATAACCGCTGATGATTTTGCGCAGCGCATTGTTTTGAATTGTAAGCTGCTTCTCTTCCAGACCATTTGCAATTTTCTGTTTTGGAATCAAATGCTCTTTGGCAATGTGTTCCTTTTCATTTTCTGTATAACTGCTGATCTCAATGATCTCCATACGGTCAAGCAGAGGTCTCGGAATCACCTGCGCATCGTTTGCAGTTGCAATAAAAAGCACATCCGACAGATCCATCGGGATCTCCACATAATGATCCACAAACCGACTGTTCTGTTCCGAATCCAAAACCTCAAGCAGCGCGGAAGAAGTATCTCCCTTGTAATCGCTCGAAGTCTTGTCAATCTCATCCAAAAGCATCAGCGGATTCTTGACACCAGCCTGTTTGATGCCCATGGCAATTCGTCCCGGCATCGCTCCTACATAAGTTCTTCGATGTCCGCGGATTTCCGCCTCGTCGCGCACACCGCCAAGACAAATGCGCACATATTCTTTATTCAATGCTCTCGCCACAGAACGGGCAATGGAGGTCTTTCCGGTTCCCGGAGGTCCAACCAGGCAGAGAATCGGCGCATCCCCTTTCTTTGTGAGTGTACGCACAGCCAGATACTCCATAATACGTTCTTTTACTTTTTCCAGACCATAATGGTCTTTTTCCAGAATCGCAAAGGTTTCTTTCATATCGGTAGAGTCCTGAGAAGCTTTATCCCAGGGAAGGCTCAGCAGTGTCTCAATATAAGCTCTGGAAACCGTACTCTCTGCACCACTGCTGTTCCCCATACTCTTAAAGCGCTCGATTTCTTTTAAGATTTTCTCTTTGACTTCATCGGAAGCTTCCAGTTCTTTGACTTTCTGCGTAAATTCGTCCGCATCGGAAACAGTATTGTCTTCTCCCAGTTCTTCCCGAATCAGTTTCATCTGCTCTCTCAGAATATACTCTTTCTGGTTTTTGTCCATTCGTGCACGGACTTTATGCTGAAACTCCTGACGGATCCGACAAATCTCAATTTCATTCGACAAAAGTACGCCAAGAAGCTCATAGCGATCTTCCAGGAATACTGCTTCCAGCAACTTCTGACGGTCTTTGTAATAGAGCGGAAGATTGACAGCCACCTGATCCACCAGCCTCCGGATATTGTCAATCTTCAGAATTTGTCCGGCAAGTTCTTTGCTGATCTTGCCGCTTTCCATACAATAAGACTGAAACAGTTCTTTGATGGTACGCACCATCGCTTCCTGAGTATTGCTGTCCCAGCTAATCTCTTCCCGTTCAAATCTTCCTACTTCCGCTTCCAGATACTCCTCTTCGCGCACAAAGCACAAAAGTTCTGCGCGTTCCAGTCCTTCTACCAGAACACGAAGGATGTCTCCTGGCATCTTCACGATTTGTTTTACAAATGCAATCGTTCCGATCTTATACAGATCTTCCTGTTTGGGATCTTCGATATCCGGATTTTCCTGTGCAACAAGAAAAATTTTCTGATCACGGATCATTGCAGCCTCAATCGCTTTTATGGATTTTTCTCTGCTTATATCAAAATGTACAATGGTCTCCGGAAGGATCACAGTCCCCCGAAGTGCCACTGACGGTAATATTCCTATCATATCGTTCATTTATTACAGCCTCCTTTTCAGGCGGTCTCGGATTGTCCTTTGCGCTTTTTGGCCTTTGATGCTCTTCTTGGCTGTATCTGTGCATCACCACGCGTAATCTCCGGCTCTCCATTTCCCTCGATTACCTCTTTTGTAATGCGGCATTTACGGATCGTTCCATCGGACGGTGCCTTATACATGACATCCATCAAAGCCTTCTCAAGCACTGCGCGAAGACCTCTTGCGCCAGTCTTCCTCTCCAGTGATTTCTCAGCCACCGATTTCAGAGCCTCATCATCAAAAAGCAGTTCCACACCATCTAATTCAAATAATTTATGATACTGTTTGGTCAGAGAATTTTTTGGTTCCTTCAAAATACGGATCAACGCAGTCTCATCCAGTGCATCCAAAGATACCACAACCGGCACACGGCCGATAAATTCCGGAATCAGACCAAATTTAATAAAGTCCTCAGGCATAACCTCCTTTAAAAGCTCGCCTACATTTCTATCGCGTTTATCCATAACTTCTGCACCAAAGCCAATCGATTTGGTATCTTTTCGATTTGCAATGATTTTTTCAATTCCTTCAAATGCTCCGCCGCAAATAAACAGAATATTGGTTGTGTCTATCTGAATAAAATCCTGATGAGGATGTTTTCTTCCTCCCTGCGGCGGTACACTTGCCACCGTTCCTTCCAGAATTTTCAAGAGAGCCTGCTGTACACCCTCACCGGACACATCCCTGGTAATGGATGCATTTTCCGATTTGCGTGTAATCTTATCAATCTCATCAATATAGATGATTCCATACTGCGCACGCTCTATATCGTAATCTGCTGCCTGAATAATCTTCAGCAGAATATTTTCCACATCTTCACCTACATATCCGGCCTCTGTCAGCGTCGTCGCATCTGCAATGGCAAAAGGTACATTTAACATTCTTGCCAATGTCTGGGCCAGCAGGGTTTTACCGGAACCTGTCGGTCCGAGCATAAGAATGTTGCTCTTCTGAAGCTCAACATCCATGGTTTTCTGTGCAAGCACTCTTTTATAATGATTATATACAGCTACGGAAAGGACTTTCTTTGCCTCCTCCTGACCAATCACATATTCATCCAAAATTGCATTGATCTCTTCCGGTTTCAGCAAATTGATTTCAGAGCTGTAGACACCTTCCTCATACATATTAAATTCATCATCGATAATCTCAGAACATATTCCAACACATTCGTCACAGATATATACCCCTTCCGGGCCTGCAATTAATTTCCGTACCTGTTCCTCCGGTTTTCCGCAGAAAGAACATCTGATTTTCATATCTCTCATTTTATCTGCCATAAATCTCCTTTTATTTCTGTTATACAGCGCACCCATTTGTATCTCACAGGATACTTTGAATAGTTACTATACAGCAACATAAGACTCCCACCGCTACGGCAGGAGCCTTATCTTCAGCAACATTATCTGTGTGTAATTACACTGTCAATCAATCCATATGCCATAGCCTGTTCAGCAGTCATATAGTTATCTCTGTCGGTGTCTCTCTCAACAACTTCCAACGGCTGTCCTGTGTTGGCCGCAAGAATCTCATTTAATGTTCTCTTTGTCTGTGCAATGTGATCTGCCACAATCTGAATCTCAGTTGCCTGACCCTGTGCTCCGCCGGATGGCTGATGAATCATAATGGTAGAGTGAGGCAATGCCATTCTTTTGCCTTTTGTTCCGCCGGCAAGAAGAAACGCTCCCATACTTGCAGCCATTCCAAGACAAATGGTAGATACGTCACATTTAATATACTGCATGGTATCATAAATAGACATACCTGCGGTAACAGAACCACCAGGACTATTAATATAGAACTGGATATCCTTTCCGGGATCTTCTGATTCCAGAAACAGAAGCTGTGCAACTACAAGACTGGCAGTTACATCGTTTACTTCCTCTCCCAGAAAAATGATTCTGTCTTTTAATAATCTGGAGTAAATGTCGTAACTTCTCTCTCCTCTGCTTGTCTGCTCAATTACATAAGGTACAAAACTCATTCTTACTCCTCCCGTCTATGAAGCAAATACTCTCGTCTCCCGCCCTCAATCAGAAACTCAATTACGCTTCTTTCGCAGCGTCAGCTACTAAAGTGACTGCCTGCTGTACAGCCATGTCTTTCTTCATCTGCTCCATCTCATACTCGCCGATCATCTCTTTGAGCTTGTCAGCTTCCATGTTGTACATCTCAGCCATCTTTTTGATTTCTTCGTCTACCTGCTCTTCTGTCGGCTGAATATTCTCAACCTCAGCGATCTTCTCAAGAACCAGTCTTGTCTGGATACGTTTCAGAGCCTGTGGTTTCAGTTCGTCTCTTAATTTCTCCATTGTCAGACCTGTGAACTGGAAGTACTGCTCCAGAGAAAGTCCCTGAGACTGCATTCTTCTTCCAAAATCGTCAGCCATCTGATCGATCTGAGCGTCAACCATTGCATCCGGGATATCCATCTCGGAAGTCTCAATGATCTTATTGATGACAGCATCCTCTTTTGCACGCTGTGCATCTTTTTCTTTTTCTTCAGCTAATTTCTTTCTGATATCAGCTTTGTATTCTTCCAGAGTATCAAACTCAGATACATCTTTTGCGAATTCATCATCTACTTCCGGAAGTTCTTTTTTCTGGATTCTGTTTACTTTGCATTTGAATACTGCTGCTTTTCCCTTCAGCTCTTCTGCCTGATAATCCTCTGGGAAAGTTACATTTACTTCTTTCTCCTCATCGATGTTTGCACCGATCAGCTGCTCTTCAAATCCAGGAATAAATGTGTTGGATCCAATTACCAGCGGATATCCTTCGCCTTTTCCGCCTTCAAATGGTTCACCATCAACAAATCCCTCAAAATCAAGATTTACCGTATCTCCATCCTCTACTGCACGGTCTTCTACGTCGATCATTCTGGAGTTGCTTTCTCTCTCTTTGAAGATCTCAGCATCAATCTCTTCGTCTAATACTTCTGTGTTCTGTTTTTCAACTTCAACACCTTTATATTCTCCGAGAGTTACTTCTGGTTTTACAGCTACTTCTGCAGTAAAGATAAATGGTTTGCCCGGCTCTAACTGTGTCACATCAATCGTAGGCTGAGAAACGATCTCCAGTCCGCTCTCACCAGCTGCCAGAGAATACTGTACCGGAATCAGGGAATTTGCAGCGTCCTCAAGGAACACTCCCTTACCATACATTTTCTCAATCATAACACGAGGTGCTTTTCCTTTACGGAATCCCGGAAGGCTGATGGATTTTTTCTGTTTCTGATAAGATCTCTCAATCGCTGCTTCCAGTTCTGTTTCCGGAACCTCGATGGTCAATTTCGCCATATTATGTTCCAATTTCTCTACCTGTACACTCATTTTTTCAATTCCTCCTTGATTTATAAATCATACTGCACTGATTTTCGTCTTTATTAAGATAATAAGAAAAGTGGCATACTTCTCCATGTTTACAGTCATTAGAGAAGTATACCACAATTTTTTTTATATGGCTAGTATTTTTTCAAGAATCTATACGGAACATCTTCCGATAAAATCAGCGTTTGTAGATGACAGATTCCGCAATCTCATCTGCTTTCTCTTTGCTGATCAGCTGCGCGATCAATTCCAATGAAAAATCAATCGCAGTTCCCAATCCACGGCTGGTCGTAATATTTCCATCAACAACTACCGCATCCTCTGATTTTACCGCACCAGTCAGTTCCCCCATCACAGACGGATAGCAGGTCGCTTTTTTTCCATTCAAAAGGCCAAGCCCTGCAAATACTCTCGGTGCCGCACAGATTGCCGCAAGTTTGCCTCCTTTTTCACAATAAGAAGTCACAAGTTTGCCAAGCGGTTCAAATTTTTCAAGATTCTCCGTTCCAAGACCGCCGCCCGGCAGCACCAGCATATCCGCATCGGAAAAATCACAGCTTCCAAATGTAGTGTCCGCACTCAGCAAAATATGATGTGAACCTTCAATCGCAGTATCTTCTTTAATGGAAACCGTCGTCACCTCAATCCCGGCTCTTCTCATCAAATCTACAACGGTCAGTCCTTCAATCTCCTCAAATCCATCTGCCAGAAAAACATATACTTTACTCACTTCATCGCCTCCAGATTTTTTATTTTTATGAATTCAGTATAACATTTCACTTTTTTATTTACAACGAAAAGGCTATAATGGAAAAAAGAAATTCACAGCGAAAGGAGTTCACTATGGAAATTGAACGCAAATACCTAATCAAACAGCTTCCCGAAAATCTTACTTCGTTTGAACATCATCTGATTGAGCAGGGCTATCTCTGCACAGAACCGGTCGTAAGAATCCGCCGGCAGGATGACGATTATATTCTCACCTATAAATCCAAAGGATTGATGATACGGGAGGAATACAATCTTCCTCTCACCCGTGATGCTTATTTCCATTTAAAAGAAAAAGTCGATGGACTTCTCATCAGCAAAACCCGTTATATCCTGCCTCTTGAAGAGCCTCTGAAAATCGAACTTGATATATTCCATGAGGATTATGACGGACTCATTCTTGCAGAAGTCGAATTCCCAGATGAAGAGACAGCCAACAGCTTCACGCCCCCTGACTGGTTCGGCGAGGACGTCACCTTTTCAAACAAATATCACAACAGCACACTCAGCCAAAAGAAATGACGCACCTCTGCGTCATTCTTTGTCTATACGCAGTTCAATCCATTTTGCTTTCAGGACAGGCATAACCATTGCAGCCTTTCCCAAAATTCTCACATACCATCTGGAATCATTTTCCCTCTTCATTCCTAATTCCAATAACTTTAACATAACATTTCCCTCTTCTGAATTCTGACCCTGTTTTGCATATACCGTTACTTAAAATGTATATAAATATATATGCATACATTTCCACCTTAACGGT
>JAUNPJ010000142.1 GCA_030536755.1 Eubacteriales bacterium
TGGAAAACCGAAACGGACAGTGCAGCGTTGAGCTTAATAAGCTGGTTTCATATCCATATATACAGAATTAAAAATCCCTGCTTTTTTTTGAAAAACACTTGACTACAAAGAAAAGGCACGTTACAATCTATAGCATAGTTTTCCGAATATGAAAGCGCAGACAAAGAAGTCATGAATGATTTTTTGTCTGTGCTTCTTTTGCATTAAAGAGTTGGAAGACTGTCAGGTGAATATTAAGCGGGAAAGACAAAGGTGTTCAACAGTGAGGGATACCTTTGTCTTTTTTACTTAAATAAAATAATCATCTGTCAGGAAAGGGAGGGGTTGCATTGAACAACAGAGAATTATATGAAAGAACAGATATTATCAATGAGCAGCTTGCCAGATATGGTGTGAAATTTGGATTATACAAAAATAATCAGTTCAAAGAACAGTTATTTCCCTTTGATGCCATACCGCGGGTTATCCCTAAAATGGAATTTGAAATACTCGAAAAGGGATTGATTCAGCGTGTGGATGCATTGAATCTTTTCCTGAAAGATATTTACGGGGATAAAAAAATTATCAGAGATAAAATTGTGCCGGAGGATTTTATCTATGCATCCAGCGGCTATCTGCCCCAGTGTGAGCATATTGTTCCACCGCAGGGGATTTATTCCCATATATCAGGAATCGACCTGGTAAAAGGAAAAAACGGAGAGTGGTATATCCTTGAGGATAATTTGAGAGTACCATCAGGAGCGTCCTACCCGATGATTGCAAGAGAGCTTTGCAGACGCTGTTCACCCAATACTTTTCAGCAGGCACAGTTGGAGGATAACAGAAACTATGCGGATATGCTGAAGGAGACAATGGATGCGGTGAATACAGGTGGAATCAATGTGATTCTTACGCCGGGACGATATAATGCAGCTTATTTTGAGCATTCTTATCTGGCTGAAAAAACAGGTGCGCATCTGGCAAATGGAAGTGAACTGGAAGTAGAAAACGACTATCTGTATTTCGTGGATTATTCGGGAAAGAAGGAGAAGGTCGGTGCAGTTTACCGCCGCATATCGGATGAATATCTGGATCCGATGAGTTTTCATCCGGAGTCCGTGATTGGTATTCCTCACATTTTTGACGTATACAGAAAAGGACATGTAGCTTTGCTGAATGCGCCGGGAAACGGGATTGCGGATGATAAAGGAATTTATTATTTTGTTCCGAAAATGATACGGTATTATCTGGACCAGGAGCCGGTTTTACATAATGCACCGACGTATCTTCCGTTCTATGAGGATGACTGCAGATTTGTATTAGAGAATTTCGACAGGCTGGTTCTTAAGGATGTTGCGGAAGCGGGCGGCTACGGTGTTGTTTTTGCAGACAAAATGACGAAGCAGGAGAAAGCGCAGTTTCTGGAAATGATGAAGCGGGAGCCAAGGAGATTTATCGCTCAGGAGGTCATTGATTTTGAAGACCTGGATATTCTGGAAAATGGCAGCGCCATTCCGAGAAAGGCAGATTTAAGGGCATTTGTACTCACAGGAAAGGGAACAAGAGTATGGAAGAGTGGTCTGACCCGTTTTTCCAGAAACCCGGATTCATTTATTGTTAATTCTTCACAAGGAGGAGGTTTTAAAGACACATGGGTATTATCTCGGTAGAACAGACGGACAGATTATTTTGGCTGGGAAGATATACGGA
>JAUNPJ010000143.1 GCA_030536755.1 Eubacteriales bacterium
TTCTTGGAGAAGCAACCGAATACGATAAAAAACAAGCTGTTGAGAAAAAGAAAGTAAAAAGCTGGCTTAAGAGTGTCAGTGCCTTTGCAAATACAGCAGGCGGAATGCTGATTTTTGGTATCACAGACGATGAAGAAATTGTCGGCTTGGAAGATATTAAGTCTGACTCTGAGTTTATCAGTCAGAAAATCAAAGAGAGAATTTCGCCATTTCCTGAAGTGATAATGAAGCTTCACAAAACTGAAGACGAAAAAGAACTATTGCTCCTTCAAATTCCGGCAGGAGCAGAAACTCCATACTACTATACCGGCGACGGTGTAACGGAAGCATATATACGAATTGGAAATGAAAGTGTTGTTGCTGATGCGACTGAATTAAAGCGTTTGGTTATGCGTGGCAGAAATTCTTCTTATGATTCGCTGATATCTCCATACAACTACGAGGACTTTTCTTTTAGTAAGCTGAGAGAGCGTTACAAATCTTGGACTGGAAATAGTATGACAGAAAAAAGTTTTGAATCTTTCGGTATTCGAGATGCACAGGGACATCTTACAAATGCAGGTGCATTGCTTGCCGATGATTCTCCTGTCCGTTGGTCTCGTCTTTTCTGTACAAGATGGAATGGATTGGATAAGAGCGGTGGACAGATTGATGCTTTGGATAGTGCCGAGTACACAGGCAGCCTTATTATTCTTCTGAATGAGGGCGTGAGCTTTGTAAAGCGTAACATGAAAACGCTTTGGAAGAAAACTTCTGATTCCAGAATTGAAATGCCGGATTACTGTGAGCGAAGTGTATTTGAAGCATTAGTCAATGCTCTGATTCACCGAGACTATCTGATTAATGGAAGCGAAGTTCATGTAGATATGTTTGATGACCGCCTTGTGATTTACTCTCCGGGTGGTATGCCTGATGGAACGCAGATTCAGGAACGTGATATTGGTGATATTCCGTCCACCAGAAGAAATCCGATACTTGCAGATGTTTTTGCTCGTCTTGGATATATGGAACGTCAAGGCAGTGGTCTGAGCAAGATATGTACTGCCTATGAAAATGCAGCAAATTATCAAGCTGGTATGGAACCTACTTTCCGTTCTAATCGTGTAGAGTTTATGGTAAAGCTTCCTAATTTGAATTTTAAAGCATCAGGCGATGACGCTTTATACGAAGCATTAAATGAGGCTTTAACAGAAAAACAAAAGTTACTGCTTGATATATTACGAAACAATCCCACCATTACGCAAAAGGAAATTGTTGAAAGTGCCTCTCTATCCAGAAGTACTGTTCAGAGAACAATCAAAGAACTAACTGAAATGGGACGATTGGAACGAGTTGGCTCGAAGAAAACAGGCAGTTGGATTGTAAAAGAATAAAAAATATAATGTTTGAAATCTCCGTTGTTCTATTATTGAGTTGCGGAGATTTTTTTGCCTTAAACTGATTCTTTTTAAAATATTTGTCATAACCGTCATTCATAACAATTGTGGATTATTTTTAAGTTTCCGTAAGAATCCTTTGATAATTTAATCTGGATGCTGTCTGCTTTACTATCCCCTGTTATGTCTGCGGAAAAAGAAACATTCTTGTTGGAATAATTGGCGGGTGCAATGACAAGAAAAATTGTCAAAAAACTATTGACAACTTTATTTGTCAATGATACTATGATGACA
>JAUNPJ010000096.1:0-11252 GCA_030536755.1 Eubacteriales bacterium
CTTTGTTTTGATTCCATTCTCTCTTCTTCATTTTTCACCTCTTCAAATAAGAAAGTTTCATAGGACGCCCTTCCCTATGAAATAAAAAAATGCAAGCTGTAGTTACACAACTTGCATTCCAATATCCCATATTCTGTTAAGCCTACCATCTGATACGAAAACAGGGTGCAGAATACCGCTCACAGCAGAAAGCATCCGTTTCGTAATTCGGGTAAGAAAAAACAAGAAGGATATTACCATCGGCATACAGAGTCTATACAGTAAGAATACTTTTACTACTCTTATTGACCATTTCACAAGTTTGCGTAAGCTACGCATTTCGGTTATAAAGTAACCAACTTATAAAACTGAGCTTTTAACTCAATCAATAAGGCGGCAAGCCGCCAATCGGCAGTGGACCCGGCTGTCCGTGTGGCCTCAACTCCATCAGAGGGGTGGTCCTTGTAAAATTACTCTGCGACTTTGACAATAATCCGTCTTGTCCTGCATTCAATTTTAATTCGTGCTTTCACGATTTGAAGTATCGTATCATAGATTTCAATAATCGTCAATACGTTTATTTCATTTTTCCTATCTTTCCTATCTTTCTATCTCACCGGCACGATTTCCAGCCAATACCCATCCGGGTCGCTGATAAAATAAATTCCCATCTTCGGATTCTCATAGCAGATGCAGCCCATCTCCTCATGCTTTTTATGAGCTGCCTCCATATCATCCACCCGAAATGCAAGATGGATTTCATTGTCCCCCAGATTATAATGGTCCTTCTCCCAGTCTCTTAACCAGGTCAGCTCCAGTTGGAAACCAGTCACGCCATCTCCCAGGTAAACCAGGATAAAGCTGCCGTCCGAGGCTTCCTTCCGGCGCACTTCCTTTAAGCCAAGGGCTTCCTCATAGAACCGGATGGACCGGTTTAAATCGATTACATTGTAGTTGTAGTGTGCAAATTGAGCCTGCATATTAAATCCTCCCTGCAAAAATTTCTTCTGATCATTTCCGTGTTTCATCCGCGTGTTTCATTCGTGTGTTCCGTCCTGTAAAAATACGGCTCCGCGCCCTCCGATCTTCACCACCTGCTCCCGGTACGGACTGTCCGGATGTTCCGCAAACCAGCGGTCGATGACGGAATAATCCTCCCAGCAGTGCATGGGGTACACCTTCTTTGTATGGGTAAGCTCCAGGAAATAATCCATGCCTAAAGTATAATCATTCTCCTGTCTGGGGTCAAGCGGAACAAAGGCGGCATCGATTTCCAGATTGCGGAGCGGCTCGATATTCCGGATAAAGTTTGCCTGCATCTGGGTATTCCAGCTTTCCGCCTCCCCGGCCCACTGCCAGTTATTCAGATCGCCTCCGTGGTAAATGGTCTTTCCCTCTGCCTTCACCAGGAACGCCACGCCCTCATCCGTCGATTTCAAGGTCTGGACACGCAGGGACGCCTCCTTTGTCGCAGCATTTTCCTGCCCCACAGGCTCCGTCCACCTTACCCCGGCTTTCATCTGCACCACATGCTCCCGCAGCGGCTCCGGCACCCGGCACATCCAGATATCTCTGGAAAGAAGGAAGGTAATCTGCTCCCTGCCCTCTGCCAGCCGGAAGATTTCCGGATTGAAATGGTCGCTGTGACGATGGCTGGCGAACACATACAGCCTTTTTTCTTCCGGAAGCTTTGGAATCTCTCCCTGATAATAATCAAACAGCAGAAGCGTCCTTTCCAGCTCCACCAGAAACCCGCTGTGCCCGATATAAGTAATCTTCATCGCATTCTTCCCCTTTCCGCAGTCACATTCCAAAATATATCCTGATTATATCATGCCGGATAGAAAAAGAAAATCCGGCTGACCGGAAGTTTTCACTTCGCCCGTCAGCCGGATGGCTTATCTTAATGTATTCCGAATTCCTTATACGCCGGAGTAAGCGGAGAATCCGCCGTCAACCGGGATTACCACGCCGGTGATAAATCCAGCTGCCTGATTATTTAACAGGAACAGCAGAGCACCGTTTAATTCCTCTGCCTCACCGAAACGGTCCATCGGAGTTGCCGCCAGAATCTTTGCGGTTCTTGCGGTTGGGGTTCCGTCCTCATTAAACAGGAGCTTCTCGTTCTGCTTGGTTACAAAGAAGCCCGGAGCGATTGCATTAACACGGATGCCGGCCTTGGAGAAATGAACCGCCAGCCACTGGGTAAAGTTGCTGATGGCTGCCTTTGCGCCGCTGTATGCCGGAATCTTGGTCAGTGGGGTGAATGCATTCATGGAGGATACATTCAGGATGTTGCAGCCCTCGCGGCCGATCATATCCTTTGCAAATACCTGGCTTGGAAGCAGGGTTCCGATGAAGTTTAAGTTGAATACGAACTCCACGCCCTTCTGGTCTAAGTCAAAGAAGGAGATGGTATCGGACTCAATATCGCCAATCTCAAAATATTCCTTGGTGGTGGTTGCGCGGGGATTGTTTCCGCCGGCGCCGTTTACCAGGATATCACATGGACCCAGGTCAGAAAGAACCTTTGCGTGGGTTTCCTCCAGACTGTCCTTCTCTAACACGTTGGTCTTGTAGGCCTTTGCCACACCGCCGTCCTTTACGATGTCGTCGGCAACTGCCTGTGCTGCCTCTTCATTTAAATCCAGAACCGCTACCTTTGCTCCGGCCTCTGCCAGAGTCTTTGCGAACATACCGCAGAGCACGCCGCCGGCTCCGGTAACCACTGCAACCTTACCGCTTAAATCAGTACCAAATACGATTCCCATGATATTTCCTCCTCTTATCTCATCTGAATGCTTCTATGATTTTCATGTTCCGTTCTTTCTTTCACCGTCACGTTTTTCTTATCGGCTCATCTTCTCGATTGCTTCGAATAAACCGTTGATGTAGGTAGCGCCTAATGCACGGTCGAATAAACCGTAGCCTGCGCGGCCGGTCTCGCCCCAGATCATACGTCCGTGGTCCGGTCTTACATAGCCGTCAAAGCCATTGTCATACAGCGCCTTTGCAATCTCGAACATATCCAGAGAACCGCAGGAAGACAGATGTGCTCTCTCCTCGAAGCCCTGATTGTCCGGCAGAACCGCTACATTTCTCATATGAACGAAATGAATACGTCCCATCGCCGCATACTTTGCCGCCATCTTTACCACATCGTTCTTGTTGGAGCAGCCTAAGGAACCGGTACATAAGGTGATGCCGTTGTGCTTGTCATCCACCAGCTTTAAGAAACGGTCCAGATTCTTCTCCTCGGTGATGATTCTCGGAAGTCCGAAAATGCTCCAGCACGGGTCATCCTCATGAATGGCCATGTTTACGTCACACTCTGCTGCAACCGGGATAATCTTCTCTAAGAAGTACTGCAGATTGTTCCATAAATCATCCTCGGTCATGGCATTGTACTCTTCTACCACAGCCTTTAAGCCTTCTCTGGTGTAGCTGGAATCCCAGCCCGGAAGGGTTAAGTCGCTGTCGCTCTCCATCGGATTTACCTTGTCAACCTGGTCCTGATAGTAAACCAGAGAGGTGGAGCCGTCTGCCAGCTCATGGTCTAACTGGGTTCTGGTCCAGTCGAATACCGGCATGAAGTTATAGCAGATGCACTTGATGCCTGCTTCCGCTACGCGGCGGATGTTCTCACAGTAGTTCTCAATGTACTTGTCTCTGGTTGGCTTTCCGAGCTTGATATCCTCATGAACCGGGATGCTCTCGATTACCTCAAAATGAAGGCCTGCGTCCTCCGTCTGCTTCTTTAATGCAGCAATGCTTTCCCGGCTCCAAACCTCGCCTACCGGAACATCGTAAACTGCGGTTACGATGGAATGCATACCCGGAATCTGACGGATATTCTCCAGAGTCACCTTGTCATCTGCGCCGTACCATCTGAATGATAATTTCATGTTTTGTTCCTCCTTAATTGTTTGATTTCGTTCTTAACAGGTTGATTTTATTATATCGGATGCGTATCCGTTTTTCTAGTGCAAGAATTGTGACCAACATTGCAAAAGTTGTTATTTTGTGATAAAATATACAAAACGTTTCCGAATTCGCGGGACAATTTTATGATATTTTATGCTGATTTTACGATGTGCTTTAAGAAGGGAGCTTCCTATGAAAAAAGAACTTTCCACCGGCTTCGATGCCCGCCAGTACATGCAGTCCGATGATTTTGAAATCTTTTATTATAAGGATGTGAATCTATCCAGGGTATCGCTTCATGCCCACGACCACTATGAATTTTACTTCTTTCTGGAGGGCCGTGTTACCTATCGGCTGGGCAGCCGGACCTATCGGCTGGAGCCCGGCGACTACCTGCTGATTCCGCCCGGAGTGGAGCATAATGCGGAAACCGTTTCTCCAAACACCCCCTACCGCCGTTTCGTCCTCTGGCTGAGCCCTTCTTTTTTCCGTTCTCTGTGTGAACAGGACCCGGAGGGCTACGGCTATGCGTTTCATTATGCCGCAGCCAACGGCGGCTGCCATTTCCGTCCGGACTATGTGACCATGCAGGAGATTCTGGGCCTCTTGATGGAGATGCTGGAGGAGCAGAACCATGTCCGGCCTTTCCGCGGCCTTTCCCTGCACTTAAAGCTCCTCTCCTTTCTGGTCTTCCTGAACCGGCTTACCCATGAGCAGCTCAATGAGATTTCGCCCTCCTATGAAAATGCCCTGTATCTGAGTGTCTGCGACTATATCAACCAGCATCTGGACGAGACCTTGTCTCTGGACCAGATAGCCAGCTTCTTTTATGTGAGCAAGTACCACATTGCCCATGTATTCAAGGACAATATGGGAATTTCCCTTCATCAGTATATCCTGAAAAAAAGGCTCCATGCATGCAAAAATGCCATCCTCACCGGAATGGCATTTGCAAAAATCTATGAACAATATGGTTTTCACGATTACACAGTATTTTACCGGGCTTTTAAAAAGGAATACGGCATGTCGCCCACCGAATATAAGGAGCAGCATTCCATGGAGCAGGCGGCCGTCCCGAAGTTTTAGAACTGGCATCTATCCCGGAGTTTTAGCGCCGGCATCTCTGGAATCGGCTGGCCTCCGGGTGTCACGCATCCGCCCTCGGAAACCGCTTTCGAATCAGGAAAAAGCAGGTTAAATGTGCCGCCGCCGTCACCGCCCAGGACACCGGGTAGGACAGATAGAGGCAGTACAGGGTCGGCTGCCAGCGGAAGATGGTAAACAGCCACAGCACGCGCAGGCCGCAGGCGCCGGTCAGAGACACCAGCATCGGCATGACCGAATACCCCATGCCCCGCAGGCTTCCCACCAGCACATCCATCCAGCCGCAGATAAAGTACAGACCGCAGACTACGGCAAGACGGGTCAGGCCCACCTGGATTACCTCCGGGTCAGAGGAATAGATTCCCAGAAGCTGGCGGCCAGCCAGCACGCAGCCTCCGCCCATCACCAGGCCGACCACCGTCACCGTGGCCATGCAGGTCAGGAGAATCTTGTTAATCCGGCTGAACTTTCCGCCGCCGATGTTCTGACTGGTAAAGCTTAAGTTGGTCTGGTAGATTGCATTCATGGAGGTGTAGACAAAGCCCTCCAGATTTCCGGACGCGGTGCTTCCTGCCATCGCCACAGAGCCGAAGGAGTTTAAGGAAGACTGAATCAGCACATTGGAGATGGAAAAAACCGCTCCCTGAAAGCCGGCCGGAAGTCCAATCTGGGCAATCCTTTTTAATACATATTTCTTAATTCCAAGCTTCGACAGCTCCAGACGGTAAGAGCTGGTGCTCTTGATCAGACACCGGCATACCAGTGCGGCCGAGATGCACTGGGACAGAACGGTTGCCAGCGCCACGCCGGCCACTCCCATATGAAGCTCAATTACGAAAAACAGATTCAGGCACACATTGACCACACCGGCCACCAGAAGGAAATACAGGGGCCGCTTGGTGTCTCCCACCGCCCGGAGAATGGCCGCGCCGAAGTTATACAGCATGATGACCGGCATTCCGGCAAAATAAATCCGCATGTACAGCGTTGATTTTTCAATGACATCCTCCGGCGTTCCCATCAGAGCCAGAAGCGGCTTCGCCGCCAGAGCGCCGACTACCACAAGGCCAAAGCCGCAGAGCAGGCTGATGGTAACGGCGGTATGTACCGTATCGCTTACTTCCTTCGCTTTTCCGGCTCCAAAATACTGCGCCACCAGCACATTCGCCCCGACCGACAAGCCGATAAAAACATTAATCAGCAGATTGATCAGCGCACCGGTAGAACCAACCGCCGCCAGCGATTCATGACCGGCAAACCGGCCCACTACGATAACATCCGCCGCATTAAACAAAAGCTGCAGGATACCGGAAAGCATCAGCGGAATCGAATACGACAGAATCTTACCAAGCAGCGGCCCGGTACACATGTCCATTTCATATGACTTCTTCATAACCTTTTTTCCCTCCAAAACACGAATCTAAAAACACGAATCCTTTTATACTATTTTTTCAAATTTACTTTAACATTACCATCACAGCCAAAAAATCTTATCCAGCTGTTTTGTCTGCACAGCAGTATCTATCCGGACCGCCATATTTTTCACTGCATATTTAAAATAGTTCAACAGCTCTTGACTGCCTTCATACGCCTGTCCAACCATTGTTTCCAAAACAGCATTCAGGATATTTTCAATTTCTTTGACCGAACCTGCCCGGAACCGCTTCTTTCAAAATGTCCGTTATGTAAATCCTTTCAAACTTTTTCAAAAACAGCTGCTCCGTCTTAATTGCATGGATGTACTGTCACATCCCCGCAGCAAACATCCTCAAACTGTTCTCTCATAAAATTTAAAAGTTCATCATCGGCAATCTCGTCCCGCATCTCATTCTTATACAAGAAGAAAATCTCCTGCAGACGAATTAAGGTATCCAGGTAATTTTCTTGTGTGATATAAGCCGAATCACAAAAAGCATAGATAATCTGCGGAAGAACGCTTTGCCCAAATTCAACCCGGCGCTCCGCCTTCAACGCATCCGCCTTTTCAGAAATTAAAATCTCTGAATCCTTTTCCGACAACCTGAGTCCATATTTTTCCGTAAACTGGTTCGTTTCTTGGAGTTGCTTCATCCAAAGCTGATTATTCAGCATATCCAGCCACTTTTTATCCTCCATACACACCTCCTGGTCTGAGGTAAGTGTATGTAGTGTACACCTTTTTCTGAAACTATACCAGTCTTGAATTTTAGGTGATTTTGTGGTATGATATTTGTGTAGGGAAGAGATGAAAACATCTCTTCCCCGCTTCTTTTTTTGCATTTTTTCACAAAATCAGTTTGTGAATATCCGTTCCTTTATATCGGTTGAATACGAATTTCAAAAGCCAGCGGTCATTCCAAAGACATTGATTTTGATACAGCGTTCCGCTTGTAATGGGTTATTCTGTATGATCTATCGTTAATCCAGTCCAACCGTTCTGATAAAGTCCAGAAATCTCTTACAATTCTGAATCTCATACTCTTCACCGCCAGCTACTGCTTCCATACAAATCTTCTTTGTCTTCGCAAAATCATCCACAAAATCCCCTTCCAATGAAGCAATCCGAGAAAATGAGAATGGGATACTTGCAACTCGTTGATCACTATTCTTAGAAAAATATGTCTCAGCACATTCCTTTACTACTTCAATATTTGTAGTAGATGAAATCGGAACTCTCACTGGATATGGTGGTAAATCCCGCTTTGAATCTACCGAATAATCACACGGAAAGAAGTAGACATCCAACTCTATACCATCAAATCTTGAACTGACTGAAAAGCCTATTCCCTGATGCAGTACAGATGCTGGAATCAGTTCAAAATTTCCATTTACATTTGGTTCAAATGCATAGTCAACCGTGAGAGACTCTGCCAATCGAAAAATTGCTTCATTTCTTTTCAATCGTGCCCTGCCTTCCAGGCTCATTGGATCTGGCATTTGAAACCACATACCAATATCCGCAACCAGATTTCTTAACTTTTCATCTTTAAATTTATTCTGCCATGATTTAGGCAGTGTAACTTTATCATCCATTTAAGACTTCCTTCCAAAGGCCACACTCATTAGTTCCGTTGCTATTTTTTTGCTTTGAACTCTCATCATGCTATCATCTGCATTGCTTTTAGACAAGAGATTCATGCTTCCATACCAGACAATTTCCTGATCCACAATCGCAAAATGTTCACAGGCCTCTTCTACTGTTTTGATATAAAAACCTGCCTGACGCATTTCCTCATGTAATTGCATCCAAAAAGCTGCGTCTCCAAAACCATAGGAATCCGGTTTCCATGTGACAATTGTAATTTCAACTCCTGCCACCTGTTTATTACGCAGCAAATTAATCAGTTCATAAACTTTTCCGCCACTGATTGCCGGACTTGATATGATAATATTCTTATCAGCCTGCAATAAATCTTTTCTATAGGCTTCATAATAATTCTCACAATCAAAGATTGCATTTGCAGTCTGCTTTTTGTTTTTCAGGCTACAACATATATCATATCCAATTTGCTTATATGCTTTTAATCTCTTCGCATACATTTTATCAAACATTGGAATGTGGCTGTCTACATAGTCATACACAATTACATTTTCTTTTCCCACATAATCACGATTCAAGCGTCCTGCATACTGTGTTACTATACTCTCGAAAGAAACCGGCATTGCCATGAACAGGGTATCTAACCTTGGATAATCAAATCCCTCTCCAATCAATGAACCTGTTGCAATTAAAATCAATGTATCCTTTTCATCTATCTCATGCAGCTGTTCCAAAATCTTTTTATGTTCTTTTTTCGAATTGTTTCCTGTCATGATAAAAACATGATTTGCAGAATCTTTCAGACGCTCGTACAGTTTTTCAGAATGTTCTTTATATCTGGACAAAACAACCGGTGTACGTCCCGCCGCCACACATTCTTTTACATCTTCAATAATCAGGTCATCTCGCATCTCATTATCCCGAATAATATCGTAAGCCTCATTTGGATGCATTTTCTCTTTTATCACACCTCTAGGTGCGACTATAGGCGTAAATCGAGGATATACCAGGTGTTCTATTCCCTGAGTTTTTGCTTTCTCTTTTGCTGTGTAACTATGCCGTATCGGTCCGATAAGCATATAATTAATTTTCTCAAGTCCGTCGCCTCTCTTAGGAGTCGCCGTAACCCCATATACATACTTCGCCTTCACTTTTTTCAAAACATTTGATATGGTATCCGATGCTGCGTGGTGACATTCATCCACAAGAACCATGCCATATTGATCCAACAAATTATGAAATTCGCCCTTTTTACAAAGCGAGCCAGCCATAGCAATATCTATAATTCCGGTCATAGAATCATGTGCTCCCTGAAGGCTGCCGATTACTTCTTTTCGTACTCGTATTCTTCCGGTTTTCGTCTTGTACTCCGGCAGCTCTTCATTGATATCCAAAAATTTATCTAAAGCTTCTTTCCATTGTTCCATCAACGCTGAGGATTCTAGAATAATTAACGTATTTACCTTTTTCTCAGCTATAATTGCACTACAGACAACTGTTTTTCCAAAGGCTGTGGCAGCATGTAATATACCATTGTCAAATTTTAATATATCATTCATTGCTACTTTTTGTTCTTCGCGCAACTCGCCTTTAAATTTCACATTTATATTTTTTCCCTTTTGCCGTTCATCTTCAATTTCGTATGGTATTTTCGCCTGTTCAATATTATCAATCAAAGTACTATATAAACCGCGTGGAATTTCAATATAGCCGCTTAAATGGTCTTGTCCCAGATATATCCAGCGAGATGTATCGTAATTTGATGTTCCAATAGCCTGGTTTTTATAATAAATGGGATTACTTATCGCAGCCATTCTGCGAATTTTATTCTGCAAAGCTGCTCTGATATTTGTACTGTCCACATATATTCCATTCGATAATGTCAGATGCATTTTTCCATCAACATCAGCAACGGAAAATCCTCTGCTTTTTTCCCATGGTTTTTCTCTATCCTTATCAGCATCAACAGTTAACGCATCTTCAATTGTCGTTCTCCACTCTCTTATTTTTGTTTCAATAAATTCCTGCGAGAGTCTTGGTTTGCTCCATAATATTTCCCATTGATTTGGATAGGCATTCCAGTTTCTGTCAACAAATGCACTATTACCATCTTTTAAAGCATTTCCCTGTAATGGAAGTGCAATCAGATTGCCCACTCCCCCTTTGGGAAGATTATCCTGTGCCGGAAGCATTCTATCATAATATTTAAATGACTTAAGGTTTACCTGTTCTGCGCCTTTATCTAATAAGGCTGTGCCAAATTTTCTTACTAATGCTGCTGAAATCGGTTTATCAAAGAAAATCCATATATGCGCGCCCTTTCCAGATCTGGATCGCTCTACAAGTGGATCACTTCCGTTTAACACACAAATCTTTCGCATCGCCTCTACTTCTTCAATCCATGTATCATCCTCATTTGCAAAATCCTTTTTCTCGGCCCCTTTGTCATGATTGTCAAAATCATATACTAAAAATCGACATGTCCCATCGGCAAGCAGCGGATACACGCCAATGACATCCGTTGCATTATATGACTTTCCATACAAATGTCTTAAAATATCTTCCTTTCTCAGTTCCTTATATAACCTATACTTACAGTCGCTGCAACTAATATTTTGCTTCCGTTTTCTATAACATACTTCTGTCCAGAAATTATTGCACTGCGGAAAATAACTGCTCTCTCCAGTATCCTTTTTCTCGCTTCTTTTTGCGTACACATCCTGCCTTCCCCAAAATCTAGAATAAAACATTACAGCCATTTTTTCTGTAATTTCAGTGGGTGATTGGATTCTTGCTCCCTGATTTGGTTCAAATTCACACAACTCTTCTGACGTATGCAAACGCATTAATTCCCGTCCATAGGAAATTCCAGCCTTATCCAAGATATTTTTCAGTATTTGATTTTCCAGCTGCAAGTCATTTAGCTGTGTTTGTAAACGACTTATATTTTCAATTGGGTTTCTCATAATTCGCCTCTAAAATATTCTTACAGGAATTTCCTAACATGTCATAGTCAGTAAGAAATGCTTTATTGTATCATCATTCAAAAGGATATCTGCATTATCAATTACAATTGGTTTACTTTTCATTATCCCACCACTTTTTTAATTCTCCTATTATTAACGGCTTCGGCGCATACCAAAACATCTCCTTGAAAGTAAAATGTTGGAATGAGCAACATTTTAAGAAGGGGGTGGACGAGAAAAATAAGATATATAGTTGTTGA
>JAUNPJ010000096.1:11262-11639 GCA_030536755.1 Eubacteriales bacterium
AAAAACTGCTACTTTTTTATGAAAAAGTGAAAAAAATGTATCTGGGGCTAGCCGTCGCGCTAGCGACTTGGTACAATTTACTTCCGTAGCATTTACCTGCGTAGAACCATTCAAAATCCTATAGTATTCATCATACAAAGTAGAATTAAAAAGTACATACAATCCATATACTAAACACTCAGACATCTCTCCCAACAATCCATCAACAAAATTGATTTTATTTTGTGTGCTAATTTTCGCATATTGTGGATAATTCTTTGCCAAATAAATTCCACATTGCAGCCTACGTGGTTCCTCTTTTGCAGTAAATTCTTTACAAACAAATAATTTTCTCTAACACTTTATCTCACCTCATGCTTATCTACATAAATCAATTA
>JAUNPJ010000097.1 GCA_030536755.1 Eubacteriales bacterium
TCAAAGTGCAGATCTCTCCGCTTGTGAGGGCATACCTTTGGCAGATTTTCGCAGGTTTGGCGAGCATAGCGATTGCTCGCGACGCATTGTTTGAGCGCAGGGCGCGAGTTTGCGTCAAGAGCAATCCATAAGCGGCGCAGCCAAACAAGAAAATCAACAGGTTGCCAGCACAAGCGGAGAGATCCGCACTTGATTTGGAAAGACTTCCCTGTGCAAATGGCTGTTCGAAAACCTTAAAGCCAAAACTTGCCGTTGGAAAGTGTTTCGTTGACCAGGAAAGTGGTGCACATACGATTTGGTGACCAGGAAAGTGGTGCACAGACCTGTCCTTGAAAATCTGTGCGGGGAGTGTTACAATCTTTGATAGGTTTGAAACCAGGGGGAAAAACGTATGAACAGAAAAAAATTTCAACAGGGTATGAGAGACGGAATCCCGATCTGTTTGGGGTATTTTGCCGTGTCTTTTACGTTTGGAATGATGGCGGTAGGAGGCGGCTTAAGCATCTGGCAGGCAGTGCTGATCTCGCTGACGAATCTGACTTCTGCGGGTCAGTTTGCGGGGCTGAACCTGATTTTTACGGGAGCACCGTATTATGAGATGGCCTTGACGCAGCTTGTGATTAACCTGCGCTACTGTCTGATGTCCTTTTCACTTTCACAGAAGGTGGACCAGAAGGCAAATCCGCTGCATCGTTTCTTTATGGCGCACGGAGTGACCGATGAGATTTTCGGCATCAGCAGCGCGGTACACGGCGATTTGAGTCCATGGTATATGTACGGAGCGATGAGCGTGGCAATACCGGGCTGGACAGGAGGAACACTTCTCGGTGCGATTTCCGGCAACCTCATGCCGGATTTTATTGCGAGTGCACTTGGAATCGCGATTTACGGTATGTTTCTTGCTATTGTGATTCCGGCATCCAAATCGAGCCGAACAATTCTTGTGGTGGTCATTGGTGCGATGGCGCTGAGCGGATTGTTTTCGGTGGTTCCGGGATTGAAACAAATCTCTTCCGGATTTGTGATTATCATTGTGACGGTGCTGGTAGCCGGGATTGCGGCGTGGCTTCGTCCGATTCAGGAGGTGGACAACGTTGAACAGTAATGTATACATATATATATTGGTGATGGCACTGGTGACATATTTGATCCGTATGCTTCCGCTTGCACTGATTCGCAGGCAGATCAACAGCACGTTTGTAAAGTCATTTTTGTATTATGTGCCGTATGCGACATTGTCGGCGATGACATTTCCGGCAATTTTGCATTCGACTGGCAGTCTGGCATCGGCGGCCATTGGCTTTGCGGCGGCGGTCTATTTGTCCTATAAGGAAAAAAGTATGATCTCGGTGGCATTATTTGCCTGTCTGGTCGTATTTATCGCAGAGCGTTTGATCTGATTAGAGGAAAGGAAACAGGAGAGGAAAATGGAATTTGCAAAACGAATGAATTATTTTGGCGAAGGTGTCTTTGCCACTTTGATGAAAATGAAACAGGATAAAATAAGCAAGGGGGAAAAGGTGATTGATCTGAGCATCGGAGCACCTAATATTCCGCCGGCGGATCATATCCTGAAAGTGATGGCAGAGGAAGTGGTGAAAAAGGATAATTATATTTATGCCATCTCGGATACAAAAGAGCTGCATGAGGCGGTGGCACAGTGGTACGACAGAAGATATGGTGTGACGCTGGATGCGGACACGGAAATCGTATCACTGCTGGGTTCTCAGGAAGGCTTGTCGCACATTGCGTTGTCTATTGCGGATTCTGGAGATGTGGTGCTTGTGCCGGACCCGTGTTATCCGGTATTTGCAGACGGTCCGAGAATTGCCGGGGCTGAGGTTCATTATATGCCTTTGAAGAAGGAAAAGGATTATCTGATTGATTTTGATGAGATTCCGGAGGAAATCGCCCGCAGAGCCAAATTGATGGTGGTGTCTTATCCAAACAATCCGACAACGGCAATGGCACCGGATTGGTTCTACGACAAGCTGATTGCTTTTGCGAAAAAATATGAAATTATTGTTCTTCATGACAATGCGTACAGTGAACTGGTATTTGACGGTGCTTCCTGCGGCAGTTTTCTGGCCCATGAAGGCGCGAAAGAAGTCGGAGTGGAGTTCAACTCACTTTCTAAGACTTACGGCCTTGCAGGGGCAAGAGTGGGCTTCTGTGTGGGAAATCCGCAGGTTGTAAAGATGCTGACGCTGTTAAAGTCGAATATGGACTATGGGATGTTCTTGCCGGTTCAGAAAGCGGCTATTGCGGCCATCACGGGAGACCAGTCCTGTGTGGCTGCCACAAGACAGGCGTATGAGAGCCGGAGAAACAGTCTCTGCGACGGACTGACCAGTATTGGCTGGAAGGTAGATCGCTGCCCGGGAACGATGTTTGTCTGGGCGAAATTGCCGGAGGGATACGAGAACTCTGTCGAGTTTGTCAAGCTGCTTCTGGACAAGGCCGGTGTGATTGTGACACCGGGAAGTGCCTTTGGTCCTTCCGGTGAAGGCTATGTGCGTATGGCACTGGTACAGGATGAGCCACAAATCAGGGAGGCAATTGCCAATATTGACGGAAGTGGGATACTAACATATTAACCATTTGGGATTTACACTGATTGCACAGTATATTGGTGTATGGAAAGAGGAATGTGCTATAGATAAATAGGCTGAAATGAAGCTATTGTAGGAACTATACATTTTTTTTGAAAAAAAATTAAAAAAAATAAAAAAACCTATTGACATCTGCCGCTGGTTGAGGTATTATAATCAAGCAAGCCGCACAGAGCGGCAGACAAAAAGAAATGCAGGAGTGGCGGAATTGGCAGACGCGCAGGCTTCAGGTGCCTGTGGTCGCAAGATCGTGTGGGTTCAAGTCCCATCTCCTGCACTTTTTTATTGCATAAGAAGTTGAAAACGTCCGAAACCGAATCGTTTCGGGCGTATTTTTGTGCCATTTTTTGGATAAATTGCACAAAAAAGAAAAAAATGTCATTGAAATTATGTGTATAATTAGGTATAATAACAAGAAATCTAAATAATCTGGCATGATTCCCGTTTATGCGTGTGAATCATGCCAAGGGGGAAAGGAAGATAAAATGAACGACAACAAAGAGTTCAAACCGTATATTCCGGCGGATAAGATTACTCCGGAATTTACAATCACATCTATTGTGATGGGAATTATCCTGGCTGTTGTATTTGGCGCAGCCAACGCCTATCTTGGTCTTCGTGTAGGAATGACTGTTTCTGCGTCGATTCCTGCAGCGGTTATTTCCATGGGTGTCATCCGGGTGATTATGAAGAAAAATTCAATCCTGGAAAGCAACATGGTTCAGACCATAGGTTCAGCCGGTGAATCACTGGCAGCAGGTGCTATTTTTACGATGCCTGCACTGTTTCTTTGGGCAGAGGAAGGTCTGTGCGACATGCCAAGCCTTCTGGAGATTACTCTGATCGCACTTTGCGGCGGTATTCTCGGTGTGCTGTTTATGGTGCCTCTGCGTAACGCGTTAATTGTAAAAGAGCATGCAACACTGCTGTATCCGGAAGGAACTGCATGTGCAGATGTTCTTCTCGCCGGAGAAGAAGGCGGTTCAAACGCATCGACTGTATTTTCTGGTATGGGATTTGCTGCAATTTTCAAGTTCCTGGTGGATGGAGTCAAAATGATTCCAGCCGACGTTGCAGCTGCATTCAAATCCTTTAAGGGTGAGATTGGTATGGAAGTATATCCGGCGCTGCTCGGTGTTGGATATATCGTTGGACCGCAGGTTGCTTCTTATATGTTTGTAGGTTCTCTGGTAGGCTGGATGGTTATCATCCCTCTGATCTGTCTGTTTGGACCGGATATTTCGATGTATCCTGCAGCAGAGGGTGTGACAATCGCAGAGCTGTATGCAAATGGAGGTGCTGCTGCGATCTGGAGCACTTATGTAAAATATATCGGTGCGGGAGCAATTGCCACAGGAGGTATCATCTCCCTGATCAAATCACTGCCTCTGATCATTACAACATTCCGTGATTCCATGAAGAGCATGAAGGGCGGAAAAAACACAAGCACAGAGCGTACGGCACAGGATCTGCCGATGAATATGATTCTTGCAGGTATTGCTTTGATGATTATCATTATCTGGCTTGTTCCTGCAATTCCGGTTAATCTGCTTGGTGCGGTGATCATCGTAGTATTTGGTTTCTTCTTTGCGACGGTATCCTCTCGTATGGTTGGTCTGATCGGAAGTTCCAACAACCCTGTTTCTGGTATGGCGATTGCCACACTTTTGATTGCGACTTTTGCAATCAAAGCTTCCGGTGATACAGGAATCACAGGTATGACAGGAGCGATTGCGATCGGTTCTGTGATCTGTATCGTGGCAGCGATTGCCGGTGATACTTCCCAGGACTTAAAAACAGGATTCCTGCTTGGTGCAACACCGAAGAAACAGCAGGTTGGTGAGCTGATCGGTATTATCGCGGCCGGTTTGGCTATTGGTGGAGTATTGTATCTGTTGAATGCTGCATGGGGCTATGGCGGTGCGGAAGTACCAGCTCCGCAGGCAACACTGATGAAGATGATCGTAGAAGGTATCATGGGCGGAAAACTTCCATGGACACTGGTATTTGTAGGCGTATTCCTTGCACTTGGCCTGGAAATTCTGAGAGTTCCGGTTATGCCGTTTGCGATTGGTCTGTATCTGCCGATTTATCTGAATGCAACCATTATGATTGGTGGTGTGGTTCGTCTTCTGATGGATAAACGCAAAAATGTGGATGAGAAGACAAAAGAACGTCAGGCTACGGATGGAACGCTGTATTGTGCCGGTATGATTGCCGGAGAAGGTCTTGTTGGTATTGCCCTTGCGATTCTTGCTGTTGCCGGTATCAATATGGATTTATCCGGTTCTGTGAATCTTGGCAACATCGGCGGTGTCGCTCTGATGGTTGTTATGATTCTCAGCCTGTTAAAATTCTCCGTATGGAAGAAGAATAAAGCGTAATGAGAAAAAAGAAAAACAAACAGGCACAGATCAATTATCTGGATCTGATACCACAGCGTGCCGAAGGAATGGGATGGCACAGAGACAGGAAGGATTGTGTGGTTCTGGAAGTGAAAAACACAGGGCTGTTCAACCGGATCGCGCAGAAGGTATTCAATAAGCCGGAGATTACGAATGTTCATCTCGATCAGCAGGGAAGCTACCTGTGGCCTCTGATTGATGGGGAGAAGACAGTGACGGAACTGGCTGCTTTGCAGAAAGAACGATTTGGTGAGAAGGCAGAGCCTTTGTATCCGAGGATTGTGAAATATTTTCAGATTCTGGAGAGTTATCATTTTGTAAGATTTATCAATATGCCTGAGAAATAAAAGTTGAGTGCCGCTCCGAATGGGGCGGCATTTTGTTGTTAAAAAATAATGAAAAAAGACCGCACCGTCTGGTCTCTCGCCTTTGAGGACAGATTGCGCGGTCCTTGTTGTTTATTATATGATGAAATGAATCATATCAAAATTTAGAAAATGTTAGTTCGATGTTTCGATACTTAGATACTGTCGTGTCTTTCTACATATCCTGGCTGGTCTTCCGGAGAGACAACTTCCGGAACCTTCAGAATCTTCACGCCTTTGTCTACGACCTGATTTTCAACTTTAATATTTTCACCGATGACAGTGCCTGCCAGGATGACGCTGTTCTTTACAACAGCTCCTTTCTTGATGATACAGCCACGTCCGATTACAGAGTTCTCTACAGTTCCTTCAATGCGGCATCCGTTGGATACAACAGAAGATTTTACATCAGCAGTCTCGAAATATCTGGTCGGGCAGGAATCGTTGGTACGAGTATAAATTGGCCAGTTTTCTGTAAATAATGTCTGAGCAGTCTTGTAGTCGATCAGTGATATATTTGCATCGTAGAAGCTCTTGAAATCTGTGATGGAAGCGAAGAAGCCACGATGAGCAACGCCGCGGATATCAAGATTTTCAGCTTCAGCTTCAGCGCTGATGATATCTGCCAGAGTAAACATAGAAGATGTTTTCTTTGCTTTGTGGATCAGTTCGATCAGCAGGTCTTTTTTCATAATATATGTATCCATGAAAATCTGTCTGTTTTTCGCATTTCCATGGTTTGTCTCAATGGAAAGAACACCTTTCTGCTTGTTCAGGTTCAGAATGTTGCAGTTCAGGAAGTGGTCTTTTGCATTGTCAACAGAATGATACAGTAATGTCACATCAGCACCGGATTCGATGTGTGTGTTTAAAAGTGTGTTGAAATCCTGCTCGTATACCATGTAGCTTGGTGTGATCACTACATAGTCATGATGCATGCGCTCGATGTAATCCAGGTTAGCCAGATAAGCAGAGATATCTGTGTTATACAGGCTGTTATGTACACTGTCATCAGAGAACAGAATCTGAACCTTACCGCTCTTGGAGTTGATGCTGTAATGTCTTCCTGTTCCGATGTGTTCTACGATGGAACGTGGTTTGCTGCCTACGTATACCTGAATACGGTCGATGCCGCTGTTGCTCAGGTTAGAAATTGGAAAGTCTACAACGCGATATCTTCCGAGGAAGGAGAATGAACCGATAGGGCGATGTTTCTGCAGACCGTCCACCCAAATATTTTTTCCACATGGATTTACGATTCCAAATGCCTTATACATATTATTCTACCCCCTTTACACGTTTTGAAATCAGTTCGATATGCTCGCTGTCTGCGCTTCCTACTATAGCACCCTTGCCGATCTTCACATTATCTGCTACGAGTGCACGCTGGACAACAGCGCCTTCTTCTACTTCAACACCCGGCATCAGAACGCTGTCGATGATCTTAGCGCCTTTGCCGACTTTTACGTTGGTAAAGAGTACAGAATGTTCCACTTCTCCGTCAACGACACAGCCCTGTGTGATGAAAGCACCTTTGATCTTAGCTTCCGGGCTGACATACTGTGGAAGGGCAGTTACATCTTCTGTATAGATCTTCCAGGTAGAATCATTCAGATCCAGCTCATTGTCATCGCAGAGCAGATCCATGTTTGCTTCCCAGAGAGAATCAATGGTTCCAACATCTTTCCAGTAGCCTTTGAATTTGTAAGCAACCAGTTTCTTGCCATCATTCAGCATCGTTGGGATAATGTCTTTTCCGAAGTCATGATTGGAATCCGGATTTTTCATATCTGCAACAAGCATCTTGCGAAGTGCTTTCCAGTTGAAGATGTAGATACCCATGGAAGCCAGATTACTCTTTGGCTCAGCTGGTTTCTCTTCGAACTCTACGATGCGTCCTGTCTCGTCTGTGTTCATGATACCGAAGCGGCTTGCCTCTTTCATTGGTACTTCGATAACGGCGATGGTAGCGTCTGCATTGTTTTCGTTGTGGAAAGCAAGCATTTTTGCATAATTCATTTTGTAGATATGGTCACCGGAAAGGATTAATACATATTCGGGATCATAGTTATCGATAAAATCGATGTTCTGTGAAATCGCATCTGCTGTTCCGCGATATACATCAAGGTTTGCGTCAGCTTTTTCACGTGGAGGCAGAACGTAAACGCCGCTTTCTTTGGCGTCCAGTCCCCAACGTCCACCGGCAGCTACATAGCTGTTCAGTAAAACGGACTCGTACTGTGTCAAAACACCGACTACGTCAATGCCGCTGTTGGCACAGTTACTGAGTGGAAAATCTACAATACGGTATTTTCCACCATATGAGACAGCTGGCTTTGCTACTTTATTGGTCAGTTCATGAAGACGACTACCGCGACCGCCAGCTAATATCATTGCTAACATACTGTTTTGCTTCATAATAAGTCCTCTCTTTCATTCCTTTGAGATATATTATACAATTGTTTTTTGAATTTTTCCATAGATTTATGCAAAAAAACTATTATATTTTATTAAAAAATATTGGCAAAGAGATTTTATGTGAAAAATGTAAAAAAAACTTTGCAAAGATTTGGGTATAATGTCTAATCTTGTTAAAAAATGGAAAAAACATGGAAAATAAAAAACTTTTTTGTGTGATAAAAATAAATTTAGATATTTGATTGGTTGAAAAAAGAATTCACTTGTGATAAAATCTGAAAGATTAAGGAGAAACCAGCAAGGTTTTATGCCCAAATGAAGAAAGGAAGATACTATGAAAGCGTTCCTAATTTTAGAAGATGGACATGTGTTCCAGGGAACCAGTATTGGTTCCGAAAAAGAAGTTATCAGTGAAATAGTGTTTAATACTTCCATGACGGGATATCTTGAAGTAATGACCGACCCCTCCTATGCTGGACAGGCGGTATGCATGACGTATCCTTTAATTGGAAACTATGGTATTTGTTATGAAGACCAGGAATCTTCCCGCCCCTGGGTAGATGCATTTATCGTTCGGGAATTATCCAGAATTCCCAGTAACTTCCGTTGTGAAGACACCATTCAGCATTTCTTACAAAAAAATAACATTCCAGGTATTGCCGGTATTGACACACGTGCCCTTACCAAAATCCTTCGTGAGAAGGGTACCATGAATGGAATGATCACAGTCAATGAGGACTACGACCTAGATACAATTATCCCCCGTTTGAAAGCATATACAACCGGAAAAGTGGTAGAAAAGGTAACCTGCAGGGAAAAGTATGTACTTCAGGGAGATGGACCAAAGGTTGCTTTGATGGATTTTGGCGCAAAACAGAATATTGCCAGATCTCTCAATGAGAGAGGCTGCCAGGTGACGGTATATCCTGCATGGACAACGGCAGAGGAGATTCTTGCAGACAAGCCGGATGGCATTATGTTATCGAATGGCCCTGGAGATCCGAAAGAATGCACAAGTATCATTGCAGAGATTAAAAAGCTGTACGATTCTGATACACCGATTTTTGCGATTTGTCTGGGACATCAGCTGATGGCACTGGCAACAGGTGCAGATACCCACAAAATGAAATACGGACACCGAGGGGGCAATCATCCGGTGAAAGACCTGCAGACAGGTCGTGTCTATATTTCTTCCCAGAACCACGGTTATGTGGTAGATACCGATAAACTGGATGATAGTGTTGCCGTACCTGCATTTATAAATGTAAACGATAAGACAAATGAGGGATTATCCTATGTGGGCAAAAATATCTTTACCGTGCAGTTCCATCCGGAAGCATGTCCGGGACCACAGGATTCCAGTTACCTGTTTGACAGATTTATCGAAATGATGGGAGGAAAACAATAATGCCTAGAAATCCTGAGATTAAAAAAGTATTGGTCATCGGTTCCGGTCCTATTATTATCGGACAGGCGGCAGAATTTGACTATGCCGGAACACAGGCGTGCCGTTCTCTGAAAGAAGAAGGGGTGGAGGTTGTTCTGCTCAATTCCAACCCGGCGACCATTATGACCGATAAAGACATTGCAGACAGAGTTTATATTGAGCCTCTGACCGTAGAGGTAGTAGAACAGCTGATCATCAAAGAGCAGCCGGACAGCGTACTTCCGACACTGGGAGGCCAGGCAGGACTGAACCTTGCCATGGAGCTTGAAGAGGCTGGATTTTTGAAAGAGCACAATGTGCGCCTGATCGGAACAACTTCTCAGACCATCAAAAAAGCCGAAGACCGTCTGGAGTTCAAAGAGACGATGGAAAAAATCGGAGAGCCAATCGCAGCTTCTCTTGTTGTAGAATCTGTACAGGCCGGTGTAGACTTTACTAACACCATCGGTTATCCGGTTGTACTTCGTCCGGCATACACACTTGGCGGAAGCGGCGGTGGAATCGCGCACAACGAATATGAGCTGAGAGAGATTCTGGAAAACGGACTTCGTCTTTCGCGTGTGGGACAGGTTCTGGTAGAGCGCTGCATCGCTGGATGGAAGGAAATCGAGTACGAGGTAATGCGTGACAGCGCAGGCAACTGCATTACCGTATGTAATATGGAAAATATTGACCCGGTTGGTGTGCATACAGGAGACAGTATTGTAGTGGCTCCTTCCCAGACACTTGGAGACAAAGAGTACCAGATGCTGCGTACTTCTGCGCTGAACATCATCAGCGAGCTGAACATCACAGGTGGATGTAACGTACAGTACGCGCTGAATCCGGAAAGCTTTGAGTACTGCGTGATTGAGGTAAACCCACGTGTAAGCCGTTCTTCTGCACTGGCTTCTAAGGCAACCGGATATCCGATTGCCAAGGTTGCTGCGAAGATCGCGCTTGGATACACTCTGGATGAAATTCCGAATGCGATTACAGGAAAAACATATGCCAGCTTTGAGCCAATGCTGGATTACTGCGTTGTGAAGATTCCAAGACTTCCATTTGATAAATTCATCAGTGCAAAAAGAACATTGACAACACAGATGAAGGCTACCGGAGAAGTTATGAGTATCTGCAATAACTTTGAAGGCGCGCTTATGAAAGCAATCCGTTCTCTGGAACAGCATGTGGACAGCCTGATGTCGTATGATTTTTCCGGACTTACCGAGGAAGAGCTGATCGAACAGCTGCATGTGGTGGATGACAGACGAATCTGGGTGATCGCAGAGGCAATCCGCAGAGGTGTTTCCTATGAGCAGATTCACGACATTACCAGAATCGATGTATGGTTTATTGATAAGATCGCGATTTTGGTGGAGATGGAAAACGCACTGAAAACACAGCCGCTGACCGAAGATCTGCTTCGTGAAGCCAAGAGACTGGAGTTCCCGGATTATCTTGTTGCGAAACTGGCCGGAAGTACCGAAGAGCAGGTAAAAGCAATGCGAAAAGAATACGGCATTGTTGCTGCCTACAAGATGGTTGATACTTGTGCGGCAGAGTTTGAGGCTTCCACACCGTACTATTATTCTGTATACGGCGGTGAAAACGAAGCGGTTGCCACACCGGACAGAAAGAAAATTCTCGTTCTTGGTTCCGGCCCGATCCGTATCGGACAGGGTATCGAGTTTGATTTCTGTTCCGTGCATTGTACCTGGGCGTTTGCGAAAGAAGGATATGAGACGATCATCATCAACAACAACCCGGAGACTGTAAGTACGGACTTTGATATTGCGGATAAATTGTATTTTGAGCCTCTGACACCGGAGGATGTCGAAAACATTGTAAACATTGAGAAACCAGATGGCGCAGTCGTTCAGTTTGGTGGACAGACGGCCATTAAGCTGACAGAAGCTCTGATCAAGATGGGCGTGAAGATTCTTGGAACTTCCGCAGAAAATGTAGATGCAGCAGAGGACAGAGAACTGTTCGACGGTATTCTGGAGCAATGCCAGATTCCGCGTCCGAAGGGACATACCGTATTTACTGCTGAAGAAGCGAAGAAAGCAGCGAATGAACTTGGATATCCGGTTCTGGTTCGTCCTTCCTATGTGTTGGGCGGACAGGGTATGCAGATTGCCATCGATGATGAGGATGTAGAGCAGTATATTGGTATCATTAATCAGATTGCACAGGAACATCCGATTCTGGTTGACAAATATCTCCAGGGTAAAGAGATTGAGGTAGATGCCGTATGTGATGGGGAGGACATTCTCATTCCTGGTATCATGGAGCATATTGAGCGTGCCGGAATCCATTCCGGAGACAGTAT
>JAUNPJ010000098.1 GCA_030536755.1 Eubacteriales bacterium
CAACTATACAAAAGTACATCGAAAGCCAAGGTTAGTGGCTATAAATTCACAGAGGCTCCTCCCACCGCCTGAAGGCAGTGGGTTTCCGCCCAAAACAAACGAAAGGTTTTATTTATGAAACAGTCTCAAGGATTCCTGTTCTGCGTTGGTGCCTGCTGGGAATAAGTAAGGAGAAAAATCAAAAATAATGTTCAAAGATAACCTTATCTCACTTAGAAAATTACATAACCTGTCTCAGGAAAGTCTGGCGGAAAAACTCAATGTCAGCCGCCAGACCCTGTCAAAATACGAAACCGGGGATTCCCTGCCGGATATCGAGAAATGCAAAGCCATGGCAGACATCTTCGGCGTTTCGCTGGATGATCTTGTCAATTATGAGAGCGAGTATGAGGGCCTTGCCGTTCCGCCTAAAGGAAAGCATATTTTCGGCATGGTCAGAGTCGGAGACAAAGGACAGATCGTCATCCCCGCGAAGGCAAGAAAACTGTTTCAGATCAAACCGGGCGATCATCTGATCGTATTGGGTGACGAAGCACAAGGACTCGCCATCATGAAAGAAACAGACTTTCTGGCCATGATCGAACAATTTCAAAAAATGAATGGAGAATAACACAAATGAATCACGATATGACGCGTGGACCGGTAATGCGGTCCATGCTGCTTTTTGCCGTACCGATGGTATTAGGAAACCTCCTGCAGCAAGGCTATAACATCGCAGATACCTTCATTGTCGGACAGTTTCTCGGCGCAAATGCCCTTGCCGCTGTGGGCTCGGCATTTACACTCATGACTTTTCTGACCTCCATTCTGCTAGGACTTTGCATGGGAAGCGGAAACGTATTTTCCATCCGCTTTGGAGAGCGCAACGAAAAAGCTTTAAAGGAAAGCATCTGCGCCTCCTTTGTACTGATTGCAGGATTGGCGATTCTTCTGAATCTGCTTGCCTTCGCCTGCCTGGAGCAGATTTCTGTCCTTCTTCAGGTGCCTGCTGAAGTATGGGGCTTGATGCGCGAATACCTGAAAGTCATTTTCTGCGGAATCTTTGCAACGTTTTTATACAATTATTTTGCATCCTTTCTGCGGGCAATGGGAAACTCCCTCGTTCCGCTGATTTTTCTGGGAGTCTCCGCTGTATTAAACATTGCACTGGATCTGTTCTTTGTGCTGGGACTTTCCTGGGGCGTCACCGGAGCAGCCGCGGCAACCGTCCTTTCCCAGTATGTTTCCGGTATCGGAATTGCCATTTACGCACTGCTGCACTGCCCGGAACTTCGTGTACTCAAAAGCCGCTTTCGTGTCACACGAAGCTGTATCAGAGAGATTACCAATTTTTCTTTCCTGACCTGCATCCAGCAGTCCGTCATGAATCTCGGCATTCTCATGGTACAGGGGCTTGTCAACAGCTTCGGTCCGACCATTATGGCCGCCTTTGCCGCCGCAGTCAAAATTGATGCGTTCGCGTACATGCCCGTGCAGGATTTCGGCAATGCCTTTTCAACCTTTATCTCTCAAAATTACGGTGCTCAGAAAGAAGACCGCATGCGCCGGGGACTGAAAGGCGCACTTTTGGCATCCGCTGCTTTCAGTATTTTTGTATCCGCAATCGTATGGATCTTTGCCCGACCTCTGATGGAGCTGTTTGTGGGCAAAAAAGAACCCTCCATTGTCATGGAGGGAATCCGTTATCTTCATATTGAAGGAGCTTTTTACTTTGCGATCGGCTGCCTGTTTCTGCTCTACGGCCTGTATCGTGCACTGGGAAAACCCGAAATGTCCGTCGTGCTCACGTTTCTTTCACTTGGCACACGAGTCATCCTGGCCTACATTCTCTCGGCAGTTCCGTCTATCGGAGTGGTTGGCATCTGGTGGGCAATTCCCATCGGCTGGTTTCTCGCAGACGCAGTCGGACTCATCTATTACATCGTTTGCAGAAAGCAATTATTTCTCAAACACAAAAGATAAAACACAATCCCTGCATACACTGTTTTTGCAATGTACGCAGGGATTGTTTTAAGATAAGAACTATAAAACTTCTTTTGCCTCCGTTCCTGCACGGCTGATTCTGCACTCAAAAGGTGCAAGCGTTTCACCAGCGTTATGAACTTCATATGCATTATGATTGATTACCATACGAATTTTTTCTTCTCCAGAGCCACGATATACCACTTCCACGCCATCTATCGAATGCTCGAACAGGATTCCCTGCTCTGCCGCAATTTTACGCATGATCTGTTTTAAAACTGCCTCTTCCAGGCCGCATCCAATATAATATACATAACCATCTTTCTGACGCTTTCTCGTGACTGCCGCAAACTCTTTATAAAATACATCGTTGTAACGCAGCAGCACCTCTGCACCCTCAGCAACGAGCATATCTCGGAAAATGCCGCCCATTCCCTCGGTGCAGGCAAACTCTCCCTCTCCGCTTACCGGAAATTCCTGCCCTTTCTGAAGGCTCTCGGTCTCTACCATGCAGACTCCTGCAAAGGAATCAAAGTCAACCGGTATCTGTTTTCCAAACACCAGATTGTTGTTGATATCTTTTACAAAATCACGGTATGTCAAAACGACTGTTCCACCATGTTCTGCAAATACTTTCAGCTTCTGCTGAAATTCTGCTTTGGCAATAATCATCTGAGGAATGATTACCACTTTATAATCCGTCAGATCACGGTCTGCCGGTATCACGTCCACCGGAACATTTACATCATAAAAAGCTTTATGATATTTTTTCATTTCTGCTTCGCAATCAAGCTGGAAACTCTGACGCTGAATTCTGAATGCTGCAAGCGAATCGTAATCATATACAATCGCTATTTCACTCTTGATCGGTGTCTCAAGCTGGCTGCTGTATTTTTTAATATCATGGAAGAAACTCTGTACTTCGTAAAATTTTCTTCTCTTTACATTGTCTGCGTCCAGTACGCCATAGCAGAATTGCTCTGCGCCTTTGGTTGCTCCGCGGTAGCGGAAGAAAAACAGAGATTCACAACCTCTTGCCATGCCCTGATAGGCCCACATTTTTGCCTGATTCGGTCTTGGAGCAAATCCAGTCACATCATGACCCTGTGCCCCCATAATTGCCTCCGTGATCCAGAAATTACTCTGTTTCAATCCACGGATATAGTCGAGTCCGAACGCAATCTCATTCGGAGCGATCGGTTCTTTCTGACCGCCCCATACCGGATAATTGTTGTATGCCGTGATTGACAGATTTTTGGCTACTGCAGAATAATCTACATGTTTGCCCAGTCCTCCGCCCGGGAAATCATGTATGATCACCGCATTCGGAATGATTTCCTTCAAAAGTGCCGTCTGAAAATCTGCAAATTTTACGATGCTTTCACTTCGAAAACGCTCCCAGTCGAGACGAAGCGCTGGATTGTGTGTGGTAATCGTCTCAGCCGGAATCGGAATCTCATCAAATGCATTGTATTCCTGAGACCAGAATGTCGTTCCATATGTTTCATTCAGGCGGTTGATATCACCCTCAAATTTTACGCTCAGATATTCACGAAATGCATCACGGCACTGTGCGCAGTAACAGATGTCGCTTCCCTCATGTCCAAATTCGTTGTCAATCTGCCATGCGATAATTGCTTTTTCATCTTTGTAATGTTCTGCCATCGCACGAATGATACGTTCCGAATATGTATACATGTCTCTGCTGTTAAAGCAGTATACATGCCGTCCCCCAAATACACGCTTTCTTCCGTCCTCAAATTCAGAAAGAATGTCCGGATGCTTTTTGGCAAGCCACGCTGGAATGGTTGCCGTTGGAGTTCCCATAACAATGCTAAGACCTTTCGCTTTTGCTTTTTCAATCACATGATCAAAAAACGAAAAGTCATACTGTCCTTCTTCTTTTTCCATAAGATGCCAGGCAAATTCTGCAATTCGAATGACGTTGCATCCAAGCTCGCAGATGTTGTCCAGATCTTCTTCCATGATGGAAATATCCCATTGTTCCGGATAATAGTCCACACCAAGCCACATAATTAGTTCTCCTTTTTCTCCTTCAGCTGCTTCATCATATTTTCCAGATATTCACCCTCTAATTTATAACCTTTTGCATAAATCACAAATGCAAGAATGGTAATCACAGATGGAACTACACCAATCAGGATTCTCATACCCATCAAAGTAGAAGCTGTCTGCTCAGCATTTGCCACATAACCAACGATGGTAAGACCTACACCAATCAGCCATCCAGCTACTGCAGAAGCTGTTTTTACCAGCAATGTCTGGAAAGAAGCAATAATACTTTCATTTCTGGTTCCCAGTTTTACTTCTCCATAATCAATAACGTCAGCAAGCATAACCGTTGTTGCTCCCAGTGTCAGACCAGATCCAAATTTAAACAGAACACCACAGATTACAATGATCGGAATGTTTGTCGGAAGAGCGAAACCAGCTACAACCAAAGCTACAAGACCAATTGCCGGGCTGAAACTTGCAATTGCAAAAACCTGTTTTTTGGACAGGAATCTGGACAAAACAGGGAATGCAAATAATGCGCCAATCTCTGCAAAGGATGCAGCAGTTGTAAATACCGCATATAAGCCTTCTGCGCCCACAACATATTTAAAGTAATAAATCGCAATACCGCCTGCAAGCTGTACTACCATATTATAAGCCAAAACGACACCAATGTATACTTTCAGCTGATCATTTGCTGCAATTACATGAAGTGCAGCTTTAATTGTTGTTCTTTCTGCTTTCTGACCGGAAACAGCTTCTTCACAGCTTCTGTCTTTTACAAAAATAACAGTAATCAGAATAGTGAGGATAAAAATAACTGCGATCAGAACTGCCAGAGATGCATATCCTTTTGCAGAATCTCCGTTACCAAGTTTATCAACTAACTTAAGCGCAAAAGCACCCATTAAAAGCCATGCTGTACTTGCAAAGATACGAGGAATTACAGACATGGAATCTCTTTCTTCTTTTGTTGAGGAAAGAGATGGCAGCATGGACCAGTACGGAATATCCATGATTGTATAGGTCATTCCCCAAAGAATGTACATAACAGAATAATACGCATACAGTGCAGTTCCCTCTAATGCAGGGCTTCTGAACAGTAAAATCAGAATCGCTGCGTTTAACAGCGTTCCAACAAGAATCCACGGACGGAATTTTCCCCATTTTGTTCTTGTATTATCTACCAAAAATCCCATCATCGGGTCATTAAACGCATCCCACACTCTGGCAACCAGAAACAGGTTACCTACAAAAAAAGGTGTCAGACCAACGGTATCTGTAAAATAGATCATCAGGAAGTAAGAAATAATTGCATAACACAAATCTTTTCCCAACGCACCGATACCAAATGCTAATTTTCTTGAATTTGATAATTTCATGATTCTCTCCTTTCAACTGTCCACTTTCCGAAACAGCTCTTTTGTTTTTTATTTTTCTCTGGTAAATTGAATCAGCGTGCTTGCATAGTCTCCGGCAAGACGCAGATCCAGTCCGTGATTCATCAGATAGCGACCGCTTTTTCTGATTTCTCCATTCTCTGTCAAAAGTGTATACATCGCATCTGCCTCCAGGCCGCGCATACGCACTCTTGTTCCCCGATGTCCAACCTTACTCTGCGGCAGGAACGCAAAGATGAGTCCCTGGTCATCTTTCAAATACTCATAAAGGAAATACTGGTTTGCAGATGAATTCTCCAGACGATAGAAATCTCCCTCCTGAACAATCGGTCTGATTTCCTTATACTGACGAACCATTTCTTTTGAAATCGCAACATCCTCCTCCGTAAATTTCAGAATGTTGCATCCAATACCAAGCGTTCCCATCATTGCACTGTGATATCGGAACTTCATTGGTATAACTCTGCCAGACAGAAAATTGGGGCAATCCGTTACCCAAGCACGCATAGCCTTGATCGGATAAATATAGGAATACGCATCCTGAATATACAGACGATCATAGGCATCTGTATTATCACTGGTCCAGAAATCATCAAAAATTCCTAAAATACCATAATCCGTTCTGCCGCCGCCGGACGCACAGGCTTCAAACAGTACATTCGGATGTTTTTTCTTCAATTCTGTTACGATGTCGTATATCGCTTTGATGTGATAATACCAGATATCTTTCTGAAGGCAGGTCTGTGAGATCGGTCTGTTCGCATCCCATTTGATATAATCAATGTCGTGCTCTGTAAGAAGGTCATCCAGCATCTTATAAACAAAATTTTGTACTTCCTTTTTCGTCAGATTCAATACGTACTGACCTCTGGAAGTATCGCTTGTTCTTGTTTCAAAATGATAGATCCAATCCGGGTGCTCCTGATAAAGCTGCGCTTTCGGATTTACCATTTCCGGCTCTACCCAGATACCAAACATCATATCCAACGCTTTCACTTCCGATATCAGTTCATCCAGACCGTTCGGGAATTTGCTTTCATTGACATACCAATCTCCAAGACCGTTGTCAATTCCATGTCTCTCTCCAAACCAGCCGTCATCCAGAACAAACAATTCCGCACCTATTTCTTTTGCCTTCTTCGCCAGTTTGATTTGTTCCTGACTGTTTACTTTAAATTCAGTCGCTTCCCATGAATTGTAAAGTACCGGACGGAAGCCTTCTCGCAAAATGTGCTTCAGAGCAAAATGATGCAGATTCTGAGACATGGTTTCAAAACCGCTTCCTGAGTAACCGCAGAGAATTCCCGGTGCTTCAAATGTCTCTCCCGGCTTTAATTCCAGCATAAAATCATGAGAGTTCAGACCAATTTGTGCAAGAGTCTCTCCATACTGCGTCTGCTCGATCACACCGCTGAAGTTTCCGCTCATTTTCAAAGCACCAAAATACACATCTCCAGAAGTCTGTGTCGCATCTTTGTCCAGAATAAAATACGGATTGTGATTGTGTGTAGAAATACCTCTTCGGTTTTCAATCACAATTTTTCCGTAGCTGACTTTCTGAACAAATCGCTGCTGCTCTGCGCCCCAATGTCCGTGAACATTGGAAAAATTCAAGCCTTCATAGGGAATATGAAACTGTCCGCTGTGCAGCTTTTCAATCTGGATCACTTCTGAAGTTCTATTTTCTACCGTCACACTTCTCTCCATCAGGTCATAGTCCGCATAAACCTTATAATGAAGATTGATTGCAAAATCATAACAGGTATCTTTTAACTGAATGATCAGTTCTTCATACATCTCTGTCTGAATAACTTCATATCCACAATACTGGTATACGACTTCTCTTATTCCGTCTGCAAACGCAGCCTTCAGACAATGTTCCTTGTAGCGCAGGCTTCCATACACCGGAAACTCCTCTCTGGTAATCTCAAAAACCGGATCATTTGTAGAAACTTCTGTCAAAACAGGCATTTCAAAATCTTCTACAGACTCGATTTTCTCTCCCCAATAAAGATGTCTTACCAGCCCCTGATCATCAATGCCAAAAGCATAGCTGCTTGATCTGGTATTCAGCAGAAAAATATCTTTTTTTTGATTCATTGCAATACTCATAATACACTTCTCCTTTCCGCCATTCCCTCTACTTATTTGATTTCTCTGGAAATCACTACAAAAAATTTTCTGCCTTTTATTTTCTGTATTTGACACCTGCATCATACCATTTTATTAGGATTTCCGTCAATATTTTTAGTAAATGTTTTATCCTATAAATCACATTTTTGTGAAATATTTACTAAAACTTTTATCTGTTTTTATGAAAAATGCAGAAGAAAAATTTCTTCTGCATTCACGTTTTCATGAGTCTCTTACACTCCCGCGCTTTTCAAGACTGCATGAGATAATGATTTTCTTCGGATGTATTTTATTTTTCCAGAGCAATTCCATACAAAAAGCTGCTGCCTCCGCATTTTCCCGCATATAAACCTCCACAGAAGACAGCGGTGGTTCAGAGAACTGAGAAAAGCTCGTATTGTTAAAAGTAATGATTCCCACCTGTTCCGGAATCTGAATTCCATATTCACGAAGTGCTTTTAAAAGCCCCGGTGCAACTGCGTCACTTGACGCAAAAATCGCATCCGGAAGTTTTTTCCCGCTTTCCAGATACTTTTTCATCACCTCATAACTGCTTCTGGAATTCATTTCACAGTCAATCACAAGCTCCTGATCAAAATTTCCTCTCTCCAAAAGAGAATTCTTATAATAATAAAATCGCGAATCCATCGAGAGCTGCTTGACATCGCCATAGGTATATACGCTCCCAAGATATGCCACTGTTTTATATCCACGTTCCCGAAAACACTTTAAAACCTGACGAATAGCAAGATGATAATTCGGAACAATGCTGTAGTATTTTTCTTCGTCCGGCGAGGAATCCATAAACACAATTTTATCCGTATAGCAATGAAAGTCAGCAATCTCTTCCTGCGTAAAACGCCCGATCGCCACAATTCCGTCAAGCGGCAGCTCATCATTTTTTACAAAATGTCCCTGTTCATCGCGAAACAGCGTCACCGTTGCCCATTTCTTTTCAAAACAAACTTCATCCAGAATGGTTTTGAGCATCATATAGTACACATCTTCCAAAAGCTGCTGTTTTTCAAACATCTGAGCAATTCCAATCCGTTTTTCCATCCGCTCCTGCGGTTCGCGACTTGCAGCTTCTTCGCTCTCCTGCATATCCTGATATCTTTGCTGTACAGTACGATATCCCAGCTTCTTTGCCGTCTGCAGGATTCTCTTTCGTGTTTCCTCTGTCACGTTCAATGACGGGTCCTGATTCAGTACTCTCGACACCGTCGCCTGAGACACCTGAGCAATCCCTGCAATATCCTTTAATGTTGCCATTGTGAAATCCCTCTTCTCCATGATTATAAAAAATAATATCTTTACTAATAATTTTAACACATATGCTGCCATTAAAAAAGGGGGATGTTACTTTAATGGATGTCTTTCCTGATATATTTACAGAACCCTATCAGAATTCCAATCACAGCACAAGCCATTCCCGGCAAAATGAGCTTCGTATCAAGGGCAGTTTTCTCAATAATATCTGCCCCTTCTGCGTAGCCAAACGGCGTGATATATTTCAGAAATTCTGCACGTTCAGATATATTAGCAACAATGTTCAGAAAATACATCACCGTGGCAAGTCCGAGACCAATGCCCAAGCCGCTGCGACGGAGAAAAGCAGATATTCCAAAACAAACACCTGCCAGTTCCAACTGAACCAGAAAATACGCGATATGTAACAATCCAAGTTCCTTCCAGGGAATCTTCTCTCCCACAAAAGCAACCGATACAATCGTCAAAGCAAAAACAATCACATTCAACAGAACAATCTGAATCACAACAGAAAGCAGTTTTTCAAAAACAATTTTCGTTCTTCCCACTGGATGCGCCAGGAGGAATTCTGCTGTATGTTCTTTTTCCTCTTTCGCAAGAATATTGATGGCGATCATCGACGCAAAAAATGCACCGCCAAGTCCCAAAATATTTCCACACTCAACCGAATAAAATCCGAGAAATGTACCAAAATTTAGCCTGTCCATACCAAAAGCAGACGTGAATGCTCCCATAGAGGCAAACATGTCATTTACACTTTCCATCTGCCCCTTCATTTCCGGGTACATCAAGACACAGATTACCACAAAAAATCCAATCGATGCCGTCCAGATTGCAAGCGCTTTCCATCCCTGTTTTAATTCATGCTTCATAAGAGTCATTCCTGATCACCGTCCTTTTCATAATAATGGAGAAAGATTTCTTCCAGATCCGGCTCCGATACCGACAGATCTTTGATATTTCCCTCGGAGAGCGTCTGAAGCAGTCGGCTGATATCTCCGCTGTAAAGGAAGCTTACTCCGCCGTCTGTTTCTTCCAGGTCGCGAATCCCCTGAAGATCGTTGAGTTGTACTTCTCCATGTACGGCAACCCGTTTCACGCTGCTTCGCGACAATTCTTCTACACTGTCGCAGGCGATCAGTTGGCCATCCCGGATAATAGCGGCTCTTGTACAGTTGCGCTGAATCTCAGAGAGTACATGACTGGAAAGAAAGATTGTCGCTCCCCGTTCATTTCTCTCCCGGAGAATCTGAAAAAATTCTCTCTGCATCAGAGGATCAAGTCCGCTGGTCGGCTCATCCAAGATCAAAAGCCTCGGTTTATGCTGCAATGCACAGACAATCGCCACCTTCTTTCGATTACCAAATGACAATTCCTCCACTTTTTTCTCTACATCCAACTGCAGCCGTTCGCAGAGCTTTTTTGTTTCTTTTTGACAGTCTGTTTTTCGCAGATCAGCCGAGAGTTTTAAAATATCTTTCACACGCATCCCCGAATAAAATATGGCTTCTGATGGCAGATATCCGACATCCGCAAGGATTTTCTTTCGTTTCCTTCGTATACTCATCCCGAAAATTTCCGCATCACCAAACGTAGGGCGAATCATCCCCAGAAGCGTGCGTATCGTTGTGGATTTTCCAGCTCCATTCGGACCGATAAACCCAAAAAATTCACCTTCCTCAACAGTCAGGCTCAAATCTATGATTCCTCTTGCCTTCCCGTAAAATTTGGACAGATTTGATATTTGAACAGCGTTCATACGATTCCTCCTTCCTCAAGTAAATCGACTTCCAAAATTCCAGAAGCCTCATAAAATCCTTTTCCACTTCATCCACATTCACGGAGCCACGCTGCAGCACTTCCCAAAGATAGCCTTCCGATGCCCAATACATATCCTGGTACATCATTTCCACATCGAGTCCCGGAACGAACTGATCCGAATCGAAATTCAGCCGTTTCGCATTCTCTTTAAAATCTGCATATTTTTCAATGCTCGCCTGAACTTCCCCTCGCACTTCTGGATCTTTTTCATAAAACGCTTTCATGATAAAAGTTCCCCAATCCGGATAACGCCTCATGATTTCCATTTTGACCTTCAATCCTCGGTACATTGCTTCAAACAAGTCTTTCTGATCATAACACCCACTCTTTTCCAGTGCTTCCACCGTAATTTGCGCACATTTTTCCAGAAGAAAAAGATAAAGTTCTTTTTTGTTATGAAAGTAATAAAACAATAATGATTTACTGATGCCTGCTGCATCTGCGATTTCACTCATGGGGCTCTTCTTATAAGAATTCTGAGCAAACACACGGAATCCCGCATTCACAATCGCTTCCTGTTTTTCTATTGGAAGTGAAAAAAATTTATCATTCATAATGGCCTCCTTAACCGCATCGGTCAATTATAATTATAAACGATTGACCGTTTTTGAGAAGCCCCCAAAATATATTATCCGGCAAAATTTCTGTTTGTCGGGTGGTCGTATGTGCACCACTTTCCTGGTCAACAGAACACTTTCAAACGGCACAGTTTTCGGTTCCTTATTTCCGGAGTCTTTCCACAT
>JAUNPJ010000144.1 GCA_030536755.1 Eubacteriales bacterium
CTTGGCCGATAGCAAAGCCTGTCCACATCGGCCAAATGAGATGCGACGTATCATTTTTACACGATTGTTCGTTCCTTCTACAAAACCATTGCTTATTTCGCTGGCTACCGCATTCTCAACTGCTTCAATATCTCTTTGCAGACCATTTACAAAACTGGCTATGGGTTGTAATGGACACGTCAAATACTCTATTATGAATAAATACAGCGTTGACATGTTCTTTGTTTCAAATACTTCACGGAACCTTCGGACACAACGCTCTAACTCAAGCAGGACAGGATGGCTTTCATTTAAGGCTTTACGTTCTTCCGATGTAAAGCCTTTCCTCATCCATATCCGTTCCATCAAACCCTTTTCTGTAATTCTGTTCCCGTTTAATGTCACTCCGCCTTTCTGTTTCGCTCGGTGAAGGTCAAAATATCGAACGGCGGTTATACCGCATTCCTCACGAACACTCTTCACATAGGTTGCTGCATTTGATTTGCTTCCACTATATCCAGAAGCCCAGAGCTTACGGATTATCTCTGCCTGATGGAAACCCTCCTTCAAGCATTGAATTACATAGTCCTGATAGAGGACAAGATCCTGATATTTTTTCCTTTTTCCTGTTACTGCCGCGGTTTCTTCGGTATAAGACTGTGTCTCTAAAAGAGTATCGGTTTCGATTGTGTATAAGTGTTCGGTTTCATCTATGAAATCAGTCCCGTTATCCACAATGGCTGGCATTTTTTTTACTGTCTTCTTCCTTTTCGGATTGAATCTCGCCTTTGACAATCTTCTTCACAGCGGTCATCAGATTTTGATATAGGTGAAAACGGTCTGCTATCTGCATCGCCTCAGGCAGTACTTCCTCAATCGCCCTGGCATAAGCACTGGCACGGTCACGGCTGATTGCTGTGACATGTCTGTTCTGCTTCAACCATTCCTTCAAGCTTTCTCCATCACGTCCGTTCAGTACAGCCAATGGAGTATGGGTCTCTCCATCAACAATAATTGTCCCGTAGATCTTTCCCTTTTTGAGGGAAAAATCATCAACGCCCACACAGTATCCGCTTGATGGAACAGGCGTCTCCTGATACCGGTTGATCAGAGTACGGATGACCGTATCCCCACTGATTTTTACGTTCATGGTATTCAGTATTCTTGCTGCAGCTTCACAGCTGGTATCCAGGGCAAGTCCGATAACAAGGTCTACCAGCCGTTCTGTCATCTTACTGTAATTTTTGAGAAATCCATCAAATGTTTCAGCTTTTGAAACGCAGTTACAATCAGGATTTTCACAATCGAAATCAAAGCACTTGATTTTTAAATATGTCCTTTTCCCAAAAATCGGAAGATCCTGTACGGTTCTTGAATGTGAGGTATGACGTTTCTTCATAACTGCTCCGCAACGGGGGCAGGTGATTTGTTGGGTAATGGACTTAATTGAAATATAAACAGCATCCTCAAGCATTTCGGTGTTCTCAATCTGAAGGTTTTCCGGAAAGAATGGCTGCAGGTCCAGCATATGGTTCATCTCTTTCATTTGACTTTAACTCCTCGACTATTTATAACAAGATTCTAATACATGAGATTGAAAAAGGCAAC
>JAUNPJ010000099.1 GCA_030536755.1 Eubacteriales bacterium
GTTTCAGAAATGGGCAATAAAGAAACGGTTTCCGCAACAGCATTTCTTGCCTCTTTGATATGTTGGTAATCATTCAGATACCCTGTCCCAAATGCCAGAACCAGAATCACTGCCGCAGCTGCGGACGCATACATAAAATATGGAATCTGTTTCTTCTCCTCCTTTTCCTGATGCGAAATAATTTTCCGAAAATTTTTCACAGCCTGATCCGAAACAGCTTCTTTTTTCTCCATCGGTGTATTGTGATTCACTTCAATCATGTACTCCTGCATGGAATCGTTTCGCTCGTAATAAAGATAATAACCCTTCTGCCGACACATTTTTCCATTATCATAGCGAAAGAAAGCTTCTTCCCCGTCAATCGGCTCCATCATAAAAAAGACTTTGTCATTCCCTCCAAAATAATTTAAATGTGCCCGCACCATGGCATCCGTAATTTCCATAGAATATTCCGGTGCCGTAAAAAACCAGCCTACGATCTCCTGATGCGGAAAATGCGTCTTCATCACTTCATCGGCCTGACGAAAAACTGCTTCATCAAAAGGAATATGGTTGGCATCCACTTCCACATCGGTAAGACAAAAAGCACTTTTTATAAAAACATAGGTCACTCCCTCTGCCCAGTTGGTTCTGCCCAGTAAAAGTGCAATTTTTCCGTTGGAAATCTCATCCGCACTTCTATCCAGATAATGAAATGCATAGTCTTCAATATATATTTTAAAATGATCATCCACATCCCCAATCTGCCTGATATTTCTGGGAATCTGGAAAAAACTTTCGTTTCCCACCGGTTTCTTTTTTTCATCTTTGTATACAACTTCAATCATATAATCACCCCTTTTGGGGGACAGCATACCACAAAAATCCTGCGAACTTTATCGGATTCTAAGAGAAAAAATATTATTTTTTTGCGAAATTCCGGTATATTCTTCTCTGTCAGGGAAATACTTTCGATGCAGTTTAGGAAAGGAGAGTTCTCAATCTTATGGCTTATTATATTAACAGGAAGAAAAAACACGCAGATGTCCAGCTTGGTTTCCTTTTGAAAGAATGCATTCTGAACACGCAAAAAAGTTGGGAGGAACTTGTGTTTCTCTGCATCGGAAGCGACCGCATCACCGGTGACAGTCTCGGACCATACATCGGATACCAATTATCACAGTACATGCTCCCCCGCACAAACATATACGGTACCCTGGAACAGCCTGTTCATGCGCTGAATCTCTCCAGCACCCTGGACCAGATTCATTCCAGGCATCCGCAGGCCCTGATCGTCGCCATCGACGCTTCTCTGGGCGAAAAAAAGCACCTGGGCTATATCACCGTCGGAAACGGTTCTATTCGCCCAGGTGCGGGAGTACGCAAGGAGCTTCCAGAAGTCGGAGATGTCTACATCACCGGAATTGTATGTGCTTCCGGTTTCTGGGAACATCTCGCGCTTTCAAATACCAGACTTGCATTTGTGATCGCAATGGCTGACACCATTACAAATGCAATTTTGTCTGTCTATACGGAAACATATAATCTTATACAAACTCTTTGATCTGTTTGTAGATGCCCTCTGCATCCAGCTGGTATTTCTCGAGCAGTGCTACTGCAGGGCCTGACTCGCCAAATACGTCCTGAATACCAATCTTCTTGACTGGTGTAGGAGCTTTCTCGCTCAAGCAGTCACAAACTGCACTTCCCAGTCCGCCAATAACAGAGTGCTCTTCTACCGTTACCACTTTGCCTGTTTCTTTTGCAGCTGCAACGATCAGATCCTCGTCCAGAGGTTTGATTGTATGGATGTTGATGACTTTTGCCTCGATTCCATCAGCAGCCAGTTTCTCAGCAGCTTCCAGAGAAGCAGCTACACAAAGACCATTTGCAACGATTGTCAGGTCTTTTCCTTCTCTTAACACGATACCTTTTCCAAGCTCGAATTTGTAATCCGGGTTGTCGTTGATCACTGGTACAGCCAGTCTTCCAAAACGAAGGTAAACTGGTCCCTGATGCGCATAAGCAGCTTTTACTGCTGCCTTTGCCTCTACATCGTCAGATGGGCAGATCACTACCATTCCAGGAATCGCTCTCATCAGAGCAAAATCCTCATTACACTGATGGGATGCACCGTCCTCACCAACGGAGATTCCGCCGTGAGTCGCACCGATTTTTACGTTGATCTTTGGATAAGCCACAGAATTGCGAACCTGCTCAAATGCACGTCCTGCTGCAAACATAGCAAATGTACTTACGAAAGGCACTTTGCCTGTCGTAGCCAGACCAGCACCGATGCCTACCATGTTGCACTCGGCGATACCACAGTCGATGTGACGCTCCGGGAATTCTTTTTTAAACATTGCTGTCTGGGTAGCTGCAGCAAGGTCAGCGTCCAGAACAACAACGTCTTCATGCTCTTTACCTAATTCTACTAATGCAGCTCCATAGCTTGCTCTTGTTGCGATTTTCTTTACTTCTGACATAATGCTTCACCTGCCTTTTCTAATTCTTCCATAGCTGTTGCATACTGCTCATCGTTTGGAGCTTTTCCATGCCATCCAGCCTGATTCTCCATGAAGGATACGCCTTTTCCTTTTACAGTCTTGCAAATGATTGCAGTCGGCTGTCCTTTTGTTGCTTTTGCTTCATCAAATGCAGCTTTCAGCTGATCCATGTCGTTTCCGTCTGCCACGTTGATCACATGGAAATTGAATGCTTCAAATTTTTTGTCGATTGGATATGGAGAACATACCTCTTCGATTGTACCATCAATCTGGAGGTTGTTGTTATCTACGATTACGCACAGGTTGTCCAGATTTCTTGCGCCTGCAAACATAGCAGCCTCCCAGATCTGTCCTTCCTGAATCTCGCCGTCACCTGTCAGTGCATAGGTACGATAAGATTTTCCATCTAATTTTGCGGATAAAGCCATACCTACTGCTGCAGATACGCCCTGTCCCAGAGAACCGGATGACATATCAACGCCAGGAATATGTTTCATATCCGGATGTCCCTGCAGATAAGATCCAAGGTGACGAAGTGTCTTCAGATCCTCTTTCGGGAAAAATCCTCTTTCTGCCAGTGCAGCATAATATCCCGGTGCAGTATGACCTTTGGATAATACGAAACGGTCTCTGTCCGGATCTTTTGGATTTTCCGGATTTACATTCATTTCTTCAAAGTACAGATATGTAAAAATATCTGCTGCGGAAAGAGATCCGCCTGGATGTCCTGCTTTTGCAGCGTGAACTGCCGTCACAATGCTTTTGCGCACTTCATTGGCAGTCTTCTGAAGTTCCAATTTGTTCATGTTTTCCTCCCATTCTGTGCTTTTCTCTGCACAGGTAAAATTTTCAACAAATTTTACCTCATTATCAACCTATATTATATTATTTATCACCAAAAACTGCAATGTAATCCTTCTGGAATTTTTTAATACCAGCATCTGTCAGTGGATGTCTTGTCATCTGTTCGATCACATTGAACGGAACAGTTGCGATATCAGCACCGGCTTTTGCACAGTCTGTTACGTGAATCGGGTTACGCACGCTTGCAGCGATGATCTGTGTATCGATATTCTCAGCAACTGCAAAGATCTCTACGATGTCTCTGATCAGGTCTACACCTGTAACAGAAATATCATCCAATCTTCCCAGGAACGGAGATACATAAGTTGCTCCGGCTCTTGCAGCAAGCAATGCCTGTGCTGCTGTAAAGATCAATGTTACATTCGTCTTGATTCCTTCTGCTGAAAGAACCTTTACTGCTTTCAGTCCTTCCTCTGTCATAGGAATTTTTACGATCATGTTTTTATGAATTTTTGCGATCTCACGGCCTTCTGCAATCATGCCCTCAGCATCTGTTGTCGTTGCTTTTACTTCTCCGCTGATTGGTCCGTCAACGATAGTTGTGATCTCACGGATTACTTCCTCGAAATCTCTTCCTTCTTTTGCGATCAGAGATGGATTTGTTGTAACACCACAAATCACACCCATTTCATTTGCTCTGCGAATATCCTCTACTTTTGCAGTATCGATAAAAAATTTCATCCTGCTGTACCTCCCATATTTTTTATACTGTCAGTATAGCACACCGTTTTTTTGCGTCAAGGCGCCCCAAAATTATTAATAAATTTTTCTATTAATAATTTCATTATTTATTAATAACTTTCTTAAAAACCCTTGTTAATTTCTTCACTTTCAGCAAAATTCCTTGTTATTCAATCTGAATTTTATGCTCTCTCGGCATCAGGAAGAGCTCTGCCATACGACAGAGCCCCTTTTTTATTACTAATAATTTTTTACTTTTTATTTATTTGAACTTTTTTCCATCTCGATTTGTCTTTGCATATCCAGTCGTCCTGCGCACGATCAGCTTCGGTTCATACTCGATATGATAAATACTGGTTGGGCGTTCCTCAAAGGAACGTTTCTGTTCCTCCTTGATTTTTCGCATGATGATCTCACAGGCATCCCGCCCCTTCAGCTGTACAAAATGGTCAATGGTCGTAAGCCCGATGCGGTGAAGACTCGAGTAAAAAATATTGTCGCATCCGATGACCGACACATCTCCCGGCACCTTATAGCGCTGTTCATTCAAAGAATCAATAATCCCCATGGCCATCATATCGTTCAAACCTGCAATGGCAGTAATCTGCGGATGCTCCTTCATCAAATCTCTCGTCAGTTCATATCCCATCTGGTATTCCGAATCTGCCCGGGGACGAATATCATCCATCGCATCTGCGGCAGCCCGGATAATGACATGATCACGCAATCCCGCCTTCTCAAATTCACTGACGAATCCTTCTACACGTTTGGAGCGCTGCTTCTGACGCTTTGTCAGAGGCGTCGCCAGAAACGCCACATCCCGATGGCCAAGATCCAAAAGATGCCGCGCCATCAGCTTTCCTACTTTGGTGTTATCCTGATTAATCGCATCCACTTCTACTTTTTCCCGATTGCTGATGATCGCCAGAGGAATCGAGTGTGCCAGTGTTTCTACCTGTTCCATATACACCGGGCTTGGATTGAAGGTATAAATAATTCCCATCGGATGGACTGCCTTCATCATGTGAAGATAACGTTCCTCCAACCGCAGTTCTCTCTGCGTATTGCAGACAAACACACCATATCCCTTCTCATTCGCAATGGATTCAATGCCCTGAAGAAGCATCACATAATAAGGGTTTGTCAGTGTCGGGCAGAAAACGACGATCAGCTTTTCCCCTTTCGCCTCTGCTTTTCTGGCCCGGCGCGGCGTCTGATATCCCAGTTCCTTCGCCGCCTGTTCAATTCTTTCAATTGTCTCTCTTGAAAAAGACACGTTATATTTTTTATTCAGCACCATAGAAACAGTAGCCTGGGAGACACCTGCTGCCCGGGCTACATCTGTAGAAGTTACTTTTTTCTTTTTATTCATGCATTACAACTCCACTCTGCCCTCTAATGCGCGCAATAGAGTTACCTCATCAATATATTCCAAATCACCGCCTACAGGAACTCCGCTGGCAATGCGGCTGACTTTAATCCCTGACGGTTTGATCAGTTTACTGATATACATGGCTGTTGTCTCACCCTCCAGGCTGGAATTGGTTGCCACGATCACCTCATCCACGTCCTGATTCTGAAGTCTCTGCATCAATTCTTTCAGTTTGATATCGTCCGGCCCAATGCCAAGCATCGGAGAAATCGCCCCATGCAAGACATGATAAACGCCATTGTATTTTCCAGTCTTCTCATAAGCCGCCAGATCACGCGGATTTTCAACCACCATGATCACTCTGTGATCCCGGTCCGAATTACTGCAGATCGGGCACTCTTCCTGGTCGGTTAAAGTATAACAGGATTTGCAATACTGTATGTTGCTTCTTGCATCCGTCATGGATTCTGCCAGTTTCTGCACCTGATCCGGAGGCATGTTCATAATATGAAAAGCCAGCCGCTGGGCGGATTTTGCACCGATTCCCGGCAGGCTGGATAATTGTTCGATCAGATTACTGATGTGACTGCTGTAATATTCCAACTGTATGACCTCTTTTCTGCATCCTGTCTAAGCAGACGTTTTCCTTAGAATGGAAAACCTCCGCCGAATCCGCCTGTCAGTTTTGCCATAGCGCTGGTTGTAGCCTCTTCCATTTTTCTGAGCGCCTCATTCGTTGCAGCAACAATCAAATCTTCCAGCATTTCAATATCATCCGGATCCACGACTTCTTCTGCAAGTTTTACTTTTGTGATTTCTTTTTTGCCTGACACAGTCACCTCAACCGCGCCGCCGCCTGCTGTTGCAGTAAATTCTTTTGTCTCCAGCTCCTTCTGGCTCTCCTCCATCTGCTTCTGCATTTTCTGTGCCTGCTTCATCAAATTGTTCATGTTGCCCGGCATACCCATGCCGCCTGGAAATCCACCTCTTTTTGCCATTTTTTCAGTCCTCCTGTTTATAATTCCGGATCATCTTCTGTAATGATGTCCATGTGAATGTTTTCTTCTATAATTTTATCTACCGAAATCTGTGCCAGCCCGGTTTTCTGATGCTGCTCGGCGAGAAGAATCTCCACCTCCACAGCCTTGCCGATACGATTTCGGATAATTTCTTCCAAAGTTTCTTTGTATTCCGGGTCACCCACACATTTCGGTCCCAGAATCTGATCTCTCATCTCCACATACAAAACAGCCTCTCCCGTCTGTCCATTGTATTTCGGAGTCGAATTCTGCAGCATTTTCTTGAAGAACCCTGATGTCTCACCCACAATGCTTTTCCACTGGGACATCACAGTCTGCAGATCTTCTGGTGCTGCTTTCTCAGGTTTTGCCTCCGTCACATTTTGCGCAGCAGGTGCTGCCTGCTGCACTCCACCCGCCGAAACAGGTGCCTGCATCATCGGGATTCCCTGTTCCATTTTCTTTTCCAGTACCCGGATCCGGTCGAGAACAGAATCGAAATTTGTCTCCATGGCAGGACGGCACAGCTTAATCAGCGCAACCTCCACCAGCACACGTTTCTGACTGGAATAGCGAATCTGGTTGGAAAGCTCCGACAGCACACGGATATAGCGCATCAGCGTCTCCGTGTCGATCATCTGTGCTTCCTCTTCCATCAGCTTTCTGTTTTCCGTGGAGACGTCAATGACTTCCTCCGGATTCTCCGATGTCTGGATGAGAAGAAGATTTCTCATATACCAGACAAAATCTGTGACAAACTGCCCAAGTTCTCTTCCCTGAACAATCATATCTTCCAGCTGATGAATCGCAGCTGTCACCTCGTCTGCCGCAATATGGCGCAAAAGCTGACCAAAAACTTCCGTATCGACGGCTCCAAGATTTTCTAATACTTTATCATAGGTGAGCGTCTCTCCCAGATAAAAGGCAATACACTGGTCGAGAAGACTCAGCGCATCACGCATCGAACCATCCGCCGCCTTCGCAATATAACGAATAGCCCTGTCTTCCACATCCACTTTTTCAATTTCTGTCAGCTCTTTCAGACGGGCCGCAATCGTGTCAATTGTGATCCGGCGGAAATCGTAGCGCTGGCATCTTGACAAAATGGTGATGGGAATCTTATGCACCTCTGTTGTAGCCAAAATGAAGATTACATAAGAAGGAGGTTCCTCTAATGTTTTCAGCAATGCATTGAATGCACCTGTTGACAACATATGAACCTCGTCGATAATGTATACTTTGTATCTTCCCTGTGTCGGGCGGTAAGATACTTCTTCCCGAATCTCACGGATATTGTCCACACCGTTGTTGGAAGCCGCATCGATCTCGATCACATTCATGGATGTGCCTTCGCTGATTCCTCTGCAGACAGCACACTCGTTGCAGGGGCTTCCGTCAATGGGATGTTCACAGTTTACTGCTTTTGCCAGTATTTTGGCTACTGTTGTTTTACCTGTTCCACGGGTTCCGCAGAACAGGTAAGCATGTCCGATTCGATCGGCTTTGATCTGATTTGTTAAGGTTGTTACGATATGTTCCTGGCCTTTCACTTCGGAAAAAGTGTCAGGCCGGAACTTTCTGTACAGAGCAGTATAGCTCATAAAAAACTCCTATCTATGCTTAATCGCCGAAGCTGATTCCAATCTGCTTCGCAGCTTTTACTGTCTGGTCTTTTGGAGATACCATCTTCAGTTTGCCGGCACATTCCTCAAGAGGGATTCTCTTGATCTTGCCGTCCACAATACCGATCATGACACCATACTCCTGATCTATAATACTCTCCGCTGCGCCTGCACCAATGCGTGTAGACAGTACACGGTCATATGCACATGGGCTTCCGCCTCGCTGTGTATGTCCAGGAACTGTAACACGAACTTCCATGCCGGACATCTCTGTGATCTGCGCTGCGATCTCGTAAGATACGGAAGGATATTTCTTTGCACGTGCTGCGAGTTTTGCTTTGTATTCTTTCTTGGAAAGTTTGGCGTCTTCTTTGGAAATAGCACCTTCGGCTACTGCCAGAATTGTAAAGCGTTTGCCGGCTTTGCTTCTGCGATTGATTGCATTTACCACTTTTTTGATGTCATATGGAATTTCCGGAATCAAAATAATGTCCGCACCACCTGCAACACCTGCATGAAGAGTCAGACTTCCTACTTTATGTCCCATAATTTCCACAATAAACACGCGTCCATGAGAGGATGCTGTCGTATGAATACAATCAATGGCATCTGTCGCAATATTTACTGCACTCTGGAAACCAAAGGTCATATCTGTTCCGTAAATATCATTGTCGATTGTCTTCGGCAAATGAATGACATTCAACCCTTCCTCACGAAGAAGGTTGGCCGTTTTCTGTGTACCGTTTCCGCCCAAAATCACCAGACAGTCCAGACATAATTTGTAATACGTCTGTTTCATAGCTGCAACTTTATCCAGTCCTTTTGCATCCGGCTCACGCATCAGCTTAAACGGCTGTCTGGACGTTCCGAGAATCGTTCCGCCCTGTGTCAGAATACCGGAAAAATCTCTGGAAGTGAGCATACGGTATTTTCCATAAATCAGACCCTTGTAGCCATCATCAAAACCATACACTTCCAGCTCATCTACGGAATTGCTGAGACCTTTTACCACACCACGCATCGTAGCATTCAAAGCCTGACAGTCACCGCCACTTGTTAACATTCCAATTCTTAACATCATTTCACATCCCATCCTTTTTAGTCTTTCCTACATTATAGTATAATTTCTACATAATCACAAGAAAAATTCTCCCGGAGAGGATGAAGAGGCTCATGCAACACGAAATGCAACACGACATAAAAAAAAGCCCTGTAAATACAAGGCTTTTAGTATCGAAGCGACGGGATTCGAACCCACGACCTCCTCGTCCCGAACGAGGCGCTCTACCAAACTGAGCCACGCTTCGAGTCAACAATGGTTATTATACGCAATAGTTTTCGATTTGTCAATAGGGTTCTATATATTTTTTTTATTCATATACATTATTTAGATTAAATAAAGAACAGGAGTATTCTTATGTCATCTTATAAGCGCTTTATTTCTTATGTGTATGAATATGAGAACGACCAAAAAAGTGTGAACCGCGGTTTTATGAAAGTAGAGTGCCGCAATGGTATTTGTCTGATGATGTTCTCCCTGCGCGGGCTGTGTCGAAATGGGAATGGTTCTGTGAAAATTTATGGTTTTCGCAGAGATGGTTCCGATCTTTCTCTCAGTCTTCTCAGCACCCAGGAAGTATTTGGCGGAATCTTAAATCTGCATCTTCAATTTTCGGACATGGATATCGGAGAAAATCATTTTTCTCTGGAAGAATTATCCGGTATTCTCCTTGCATGCAGCCAGCACATCTGTTACATCACGCAGTGGGATGATGATGCCCTGGATGTACGGCAGCTTTTTGCCGGCAGCGTCCCCAAACAGGAACCTGAAGTTCCCGTTTCAGAAGCCGAACCTCCGGCTTTGGAAGAAGATGTTACGCAGCCGCCCGAAAATCCCTCGGAGGAAAATGAACCGCCTGAAGACCAAAAAGAACCTTCTGAAGAACAGAAAACGCCAGATCTTCAGGCTACCAGCACAGAATGTTCCGGCAAAGAAGAAATGCTTCCCTGTTTCAAAGACGGTTCGATCATCAATTGTGTCAAAATCACTTCCCGCGACCTGAAAAAACTCAATCCACAGGACTGGCATTTGTGCAGCAACCGTTTTGTCCACTATGGTCAGCAGATATTCGGCCACCTTCTGATCGGGCAATTGGCCGAAACCGGCCAGACTGTCCTGTGCGTGCCCGGCACTTACCATCAGCAGGAATGTTTTATGGCAAATATGTTTGGTTTTCCTTATTTCATCCAATGTTCCATAGAAAAAAGCACCCGCTGCTGTTTTGGTTACTGGTATCGTCTAATCCAGCCCACGGATCTGAACAAGCGGAATTGTCCGTCTTAAAATCACAGCAAATTCCTCCATCTCTTCTCTGCTGTAACTGCTAAACCCAGGCCTGATCACCTCTTCTGAATCGCGGTAGGCCTGGAGATAGCAGACTTTTGCGCCTTTTAGCCACTCTCCCATTCTCTGAAAATCTTCTCTGCTGTGAAGTTCTTTTACCACCGTTGTCCGAAACTCATAATCCGGTGCTCTGTCCATAATCAGCTGTACCGACCGGCAAATTTTCTCCATATCCAAATGCTCTGTTCCCGCCACGCTCTTATACTGCTCTCTGGATGTTTTGATATCCATCGCAATATAATCTACAAGCCCATTTTTCAACAATTCCTCGATCACTTCCGGTCTGGTTCCATTTGTATCCAGTTTCACCAGATATCCCAATTCTTTGATTTTTCCCAGAAATTCCGGCAGTTGAGCTGCCAAAGTAGGCTCTCCCCCAGTCACACATACACCATCCAGAATTCCCTTTCTCCTCTTTAAAAAAGCCCATAATTCTTCCATCGGAATTTCCGGTTCTTCCTGCGGCGCGAGCACCAGACTTCCGTTCTGGCAAAATGGACACCGAAAATTACAGCCGCCCAAAAAAACAGTGGCCGCCACCTTTCCCGGATAGTCCAGAATCGTTGTTTTATTTAATCCACATATTCTCACTTTGTCTCACCTCAACCTCCATCTTACGCTTCTGCCATTGCTTTTACAAGAGGAATTCGATATACTATTCCACAAGCAAATTCCTGTTTTTCGAATCGTATGTGCACCACTTTCCTGGTCAACGGAACACTTTCAAACGGCACAGTTTTCGGGTCATTTTCTTCCGGAGTTTTTCCACATGACCGCCACTCGCCCGGGAGGGATACCACCGCACAGGCATG
>JAUNPJ010000100.1 GCA_030536755.1 Eubacteriales bacterium
ACAAGTTATACACAATTTGTGGATAATGTTATGTTAATCTGTGGTTATGTGGATTTGAAAATCCACAGATGTGGACTAGCTACATATAGTGTTTTGTAAAAAAATTTGACAACTATATCTTGTATTGTGGAAAATAACGATTTTTTTCGATATTTTCCGTCAAAATTATAGCATCGAAAAATGCGTGAATATGCTTGACTTATTGGTTTTTACCTTATATAATAATAGCGATATTTTCTGATACATGTCATAATTATGTAAAATTACTGCCTTATTATAGATTAAGGTTTGAAAGGGAGGTGCATCTTTCATGAAAATGACATTTCAGCCCAAGAAGAGACAGCATGCGAAAGTTCATGGCTTCAGAGCAAGAATGAGCAGCGCTGGTGGAAGAAAAGTTTTAGCTGCAAGAAGAGCAAAAGGAAGAAAGAGATTATCCGCATAGGCCGCAATTTTGTGGCCTATTTTCTCTAATGGAGAAAATTTATGAGATTCACAGAATCTTTGAGAAAGAATCGACAATTTCAGGAAGTTTACCGCAACGGCGTTTCCCGCGCCAACAAGTATCTGGTCATGTATGTATTGGAAAATAATCAGGATGGGAACTTTCTTGGAATCTCAGTCAGTAAAAAAGTCGGAAACAGTGTAGTCAGACATCGTGTGAAAAGGCTCGTTAAAGAAAGCTACCGATTACATGAGGATATATTTAATAGTGGTTTAAATATAGTAATCACAGCACGGGCCTCTGCTGCCGCCATTTCCTATTCTAAAATGGAAAGCGCAGTATTACATCTTGGAAAGCTTCACGGCATTGTGAAGGAATCGGATTGAGTATGATGAAAAAAATTCTGATAGCGGCAATTTTGTTTTACCGGAAATATATATCGCCGATGAAAAGCACGAAATGTCCCTATTTTCCAACCTGTTCAGAATACGGGCTGGAAGCGGTGGAAAAATATGGTGCATTAAAGGGCGGTCTGCTTGCTGTCTGGAGAATTTTAAGATGTAATCCTTTTTCAAAAGGCGGGTATGACCCGGTTCCGTAAAAAGGAACCAACATTCAGGAGGGAAGAGCATTGAACTCTATTTTATTATCGCAATATGACGGTGCATTTTTAGGCCCTATCGCGAAAGTTTTAGGCTGGATTATGAACGCCATATTCTGGGTGCTGGACAAGATTGGAATCCCCAATATTGGTCTGGCCATTATTCTTTTTACCATTGTAATTTATCTTTTATTGATGCCTTTGACGATCAAGCAGCAGAAGTTCTCCAAACTCAGCGCGAAGATGAATCCGGAACTGCAGGCAATCAATAAGAAATATAACGGCAGGAAAGACAATGATTCCATGCTGGCAATGCAGCAGGAAACGAAGGCGGTATATGCGAAATATGGCGTATCCCCGACGGGCAGCTGTGTGCAGATGCTGATTCAGATGCCGATTTTGTTTGCGCTGTACCGCGTGTTCATGAACGTACCGGCTTATGTCACACAGGTTAAGGAAGCATTTATCCCGCTGGTGGAAAAGCTTGTTCACACACAGGGCGCGGCGGAGTTTTTAAGCAGTTCTGAGCATTTTAAGAATGCGATGATGTATGCAAAGCAGTTTTCAAATGAAGCGTTCACTTCCGGCAATGTGGAATATGTACAGAACACTTTTATTGATGTGCTGTATAAAGCATCCACCGCAGAGTGGAACGGTCTGGCAGCAAAATTCCCTTCTCTGGCAGCGGATGTTGCGGATACCATGGAGAAGATGGAGCGTTATAACAATTTCCTGGGACTGAACATGGGAAATTCTCCTTCCTATATGGTGAGTGAGGCGCTGGCAAACGGCGCGTGGCTGCTTGTGATCGCGGCCCTGATCATTCCGATTCTGTCTGCTGTGACGCAGTGGCTGAACGTAAAGCTGATGCCGCAGGCGGATATGAACAACAACGGACAGGAAAATTCCATGGCGTCCTCTATGAAAATGATGAACAATATCATGCCGATCATGTCGGCGGTATTCTGTTACACGATGCCTACCGGTATGGGCCTGTACTGGGTGGCCGGTGCGGTTGTCAGAAGCGTGCAGCAGGTTGCCATCAATAAGCACATCGACAGAATGGATATTGACGCGGAAATCAAGAAGAACATCGAAAAGAGAGATGCCAAGCTTCGGAAAAAAGGCATTGATCCGGACAAGCTCAACAGCTATGCGACAATGAACACCAGAAACGTAAAGCCTTCCGCACCTGCGGTATCTGCCAAGCCCAAAGCGGCAGCGATGACACAGGCCCAGAAGGAGGAAGCAGTGCGCAAGGCAACCGATTATTATAATAAGAATGCTGCCAAGCCCGGCAGCCTGGCTTCCAAAGCGAATATGGTGAAGGATTACAACGAAAGGAATAATAAGAGATAGGAGGGGTTATCATGGATTTTCAGAGATTTTCAGCAAAAACAGTGAATGATGCGATTACTGCAGCATGTCAGCGTTTTGTCGTAACAAGCGACAGGCTGGAATACGAGGTATTGGAAGAGGGGTCTACCGGTTTCCTCGGATTTAATGCCAAACCGGCAGTGATCCAGGCGCGTGTGAAGGCAACGACAGAAGATAAGGCAAGGGATTTCCTGAATGATGTATTCGCGGCAATGAATATGACAGTGCTGGTGGAAGTGGCCTATGATGAAGAAAACAGGCTCATGGACATCGAATTAAAGGGTGACGATATGGGCGTTCTGATCGGCAAGAGAGGACAGACGCTGGATTCTTTACAGTATCTGGTATCTCTTGTGGTCAACAAGGATGAAGAAGAATATATCCGCGTGAAGGTTGACACGGAGAATTATCGGAAGAGAAGAAAAGAAACTCTGGAAAATCTCGCAAAGAACATCGCTTACAAAGTAAAACGGACGAAGAGACCTGTTTCCTTAGAACCGATGAATCCTTATGAGAGAAGGATTATCCACTCCATGCTTCAGAATGACAAATATGTGACCACGCACAGCGAAGGAGAAGAACCTTTCCGCCACGTAGTTGTTACTTTGAAGAGATTCTGAAAAGAATAACAAAAGCGAAACCTTTGGATTGCATGAAAGAATACATACAATCCGAAGGTTTTTTTTGATATGTGCTTGAAATTGTGGTAAAGTAGATTTATTCTAGTGAGTGACTTTTATCGTGGACGAAATTAGCGCAGGCAAAAAAGTCCGTTTGGAAAGGATCCTATATGAAATCAGATACGATTGCTGCAATTGCAACGGCATTGACAGATTCCGGAATCGGCGTGATCCGAATCAGCGGCCCGGAGGCGGTGTCCGTTGCAGATCAGATTTTCTGCACGAAAAGCGGGAGGCATCCGCTGAAAACCTATGAGACCCATACAATTCATTATGGGTTTGTCTGTGATGGAGAGGAGATCATTGACGAGGTCATGCTTTCCCTGATGCTGGCGCCGAAAAGCTATACGAAAGAGGATACGGTGGAAATCAGCTGTCACGGCGGTGTGCTTTTGATGCAGCGTGTGCTGGAAACAGTCCTGAAAAATGGGGCGCGGCTGGCAGAGCCGGGTGAATTTACGAAGCGTGCTTTTTTAAATGGAAGAATTGATTTGTCCCGTGCGGAAGCAGTGATGGATCTGATTCATGCAAAGAATGATTTTGCACGGAAAGCTTCGGTAAAGCAGTTAAAGGGCTCTGTGGCCAATGAAATCCAATCCCTTCGTGCGGCAATCTTATACGAAATTGCGTTTATCGAATCGGCGCTGGATGACCCGGAGCACATCAGCACCGAAGGATATCCGGAGCAGCTTTCCCGGAAAGTGGAGGAATTATTCACAAGGCTGAAAAAGCTTCTGGATTCCGCGGATGACGGCAAAATGCGCAAGGAAGGAATCAATACCGTGATTGTGGGAAAACCCAATGCCGGAAAATCTTCCCTGTTAAATCTTCTGGTGGGAGAGGAAAAGGCAATTGTCACCAATGTGGCGGGAACCACCAGGGATGCGCTGGAAGAGTCGATTCGCTTAAAGGGCATCGGACTGAATATTATTGATACCGCAGGCATCCGTTCCACAGAAGATGTTGTGGAAAAAATCGGTGTGGAGAAAGCGCAAAGATACGCGCAGGATGCGGATCTGATTTTATATGTTGTGGATTCTTCTCTTCCTTTGGATGAGAGTGATTTCCAGATTATGGATTTGATACGGAACAAAAAGACCATTGTTTTATTGAACAAGACCGATCTTTCCCCTGCCGTGACGGAAGAAAGTTTCCGGCAGCAGTTTGGGACAAATCAGGAAAAACTGCGCATTGTGCGTACGTCTACCAAAGACAGTACCGGAATGGATGAGTTTGAGGCCATCATTCAGGAATTATTTTTCCATGGCCACATCCAGACGGATGATGAGGTGGTGATCACCAATATGCGGCACAAGGAGGCCATTCAGGATGCCTGTCAAAGCATACTTATGGTGAAACGCAGTCTTGAGGATGAAATGCCGGAAGATTTTTATTCCATTGATCTGATGAGCGCCTATACGTCTCTGGGATATATCATCGGCGAAGAGGTGGGAGATGACCTTGTAAAGGAAATTTTTTCCAAATTCTGTATGGGAAAATGAGGGGCTGCTCCAATTGAACATACCCTTCGTGTACAAAGGTATTCGTGTTTTCATATACACTTAGAAAGGCAGTGAAATGACACAGATTAGAGAAAAGGTGGATGTATGTGTGGTAGGGGCAGGACATGCCGGCTGTGAGGCTGCGCTGGCCTGTGCCAGGATGGGATTGGAAACGGTGATTTTTACCGTGAGCGTAGACAGCATTGCGCTGATGCCCTGTAATCCCAATATTGGCGGTTCCTCCAAGGGACATCTGGTAAGAGAGATTGACGCGCTGGGCGGGGAAATGGGGAAAAATATTGATAAGACCTTTATTCAGTCCAAAATGCTGAATTTATCGAAGGGGCCGGCGGTACATTCCCTGCGCGCGCAGGCCGACAAGGCGGAATATACCCGCAGTATGCGCAAGGTATTGGAAAATCAGGAGCATCTGATCATCAAGCAGGCGGAGGTCTGTGAACTTCTGGCAGAAGAAATTCCGGGAACGGAAGATGAAAATGGAATTTGCAGAAAGAAAATCACAGGGGTAAAGATTTTCACCGGCGCCGTTTATGAGGCGAAAGCGGTCATTCTCTGTACGGGCACCTATCTGAATGCCAGATGTCTTTGCGGAGAGGCGATTACGCATACCGGGCCCAATGGCTTGCAGGCGGCCAATTATCTGACGGATTCTCTGAAAAATCTGGGTGTTTCCATGCGGCGTTTTAAAACGGGAACCCCCGCCAGAATGGATAGGAGAAGCATTGATTTTTCCAGGATGGAAGAGCAGTTCGGGGATGAAAAGGTGGTGCCCTTTTCTTTTTCCACCAATCCGGAGGATGTGCAGATCAGGCAGGACTCCTGCTGGCTGACGTATACGAATGAAAAGACGCATGAAATCATCCGCAGCAATCTGGATCGCTCCCCGATTTATGCTGGAATTATTGAAGGAACAGGCCCACGGTATTGTCCGTCCATAGAGGACAAAGTGGTAAAATTTGCAGATAAGGAACGGCATCAGGTTTTCCTGGAGCCGGAAGGCAGACATACCAATGAAATGTATGTAGGAGGAATGTCCTCTTCTCTGCCGGAGGATGTACAGCTTGCCATGTACCGCACGGTACCCGGACTGGAGCACTGCCGGATCGTGCGCAATGCCTATGCGATTGAGTATGATTGCATTGATGCGGGGCAGCTGTATCCGACACTGGAATTTAAGAAAATAGACGGCCTGTTTTCCGCAGGGCAGTTCAACGGAAGCAGCGGTTATGAAGAGGCGGCCGCGCAGGGGATTCTGGCGGGCATCAATGCCGGCCGAAAGTGCCAGCAAAAGGAACCGTTTGTGATCGACCGTTCGGAAGGATATCTGGGCGTGCTGGTAGATGATCTGGTAACGAAGGAGAATTTTGAACCCTATCGGATGATGACCTCCCGTGCGGAATACAGATTGCTGCTGCGCCAGGATAATGCGGATATACGGCTGCGCAGGAAAGGCTACGAAGCAGGGTTGGTATCTGAAGAACAGATGCAGCATCTGATTCAGAAGGAAGAAATGATTGCGCAGGAAATTCGGAGACTGCAAAAGGTGGTGATAGGAGCCTCTGCTGCAAATCAGGCATTTCTGGAAAAGCATGGGAGCAACCTTCTGAAAACAGGAGCGACTTTGGCAGAACTTATGTGCCGCCCGGAACTTTCTTACGAAGTGCTGGCGGAAATAGATCCTGATCGAAAGCCTGTCCCGGAAGAAGTGCTGGAACAGGTGGAAATTGAAATCAAGTATCAGGGCTACATTGAACGCCAGCAACGCCAGGTGGAACAGTTTAAAAAGATGGAAAAAAAGAAAATTCCGGAGAGCATCAACTATGATGACATACCGAGTCTGCGTCTGGAGGCACGGCAGAAGCTGAAACAGTTTCGCCCGGTATCGGTAGGACAGGCTTCCAGAATTTCCGGTGTGTCCCCGGCGGATATTTCCGTACTGCTGGTGTATCTGGAACAGCTTGCTTATCATCGTGGTGAAAAGCAGGCATAAAATGAAAAAGTTTAATCAAAGGAGAACATACGTTCTATGTACGATTTGACACAGTTCCGAAAAGACCTTTCCTGTTTTGATATCGTTCTGACAGAACAGATGGAGGAACAGTTCCTGCAATATTATGAGTTGCTGGTGGAATGGAATGGATTTATGAATCTGACAGCAATCACAGATTATGATGAGGTTATGAAAAAACATTTCGTGGACAGCCTCTCTCTGGTAAAGGCATATGATAAAATCAGAAGAGAGCAAATTTGCGTGATAGACATTGGAACAGGAGCCGGATTTCCGGGTATTCCTTTAAAAATCGCTTTTCCACAAATTAAATTGACGCTGCTCGATTCCTTACAGAAGAGAATTAAATTTTTGGGAGAAGTTGCAGAAAAGCTTGGCTTGCAGGAAATTGAATTGATACATGGCAGAGCAGAAGATTTCGCCAAACCTTCCATGAAGAGAGGACAGTATGATCTTTGTGTATCCAGGGCAGTTGCAAATTTGTCTACCTTATCAGAACTATGCCTTCCTTATGTGAAGGAGGGAGGTTTTTTTGTTTCATACAAATCAGAAAAGATTTTGGAAGAAGCGGAAGCTGCAAAAAATGCCATCCAAATACTTGGAGGAGAGATTGCAGAACAAAATGCTTTTACTTTACCGGACAGCGATATTTATCGAAACCTTTTTGTGATTCATAAGGTGAAGGTAACCCCAAAGAAATATCCTCGAAAAGCAGGGCTCCCTGCAAAAGAACCTTTGAAATGAATATGCGACAGTTTGACTTATGAAACTGTTATATCAGATTGACCAGAGAAGTTAATGTTTCACGTGAAACATTAACTTCTCTTTTATATACAAAGGTTTTACCGGAATGTTTCACGTGAAACATTGACTGACAAAGACAACGGTGATATAATCGAAAAGTAGTAACTTGGTCATGGCTTAAAATGAAAGGCACTTAATCAGTATGAGCAAAACGATTGCGGTTGCAAACCAAAAGGGCGGAGTGGGAAAAACCACTACGACAATCAATCTGGCAGCATCTTTGGCAGCAATGGATAAAAAAGTTCTTGTAATCGACATGGATCCGCAGGGCAATACAACCAGCGGGTTTGGCGTTGACAAGAATGAATTGGAGAATACGGTATATGAATTGATTCTCGGAGAATGTTCCATTCAGGAATGCCTGCTGAAAGATGTGATTGAAAACCTTTCTATGATTCCATCTAATGTAAATCTTGCAGCGGCAGAAATTGAATTGATTGGTGTTGATCAAAAGGAGTATATTCTGAAAAATGAAGTGGATTGGATTAAAGATCAGTATGATTTTATCATCATTGATTGTCCGCCGTCTCTGAATATGCTTACAGTGAATGCCATGACAACGGCAGATTCTGTTCTGGTTCCAATTCAGTGTGAATATTATGCATTGGAAGGACTGAGCCAGTTAATCCATACGGTAAACCTGGTGAGAGAGCGCCTGAATCCACAATTGGATATTGAAGGAATTGTTTTCACAATGTTTGATGCGAGAACAAATCTTTCTATGCAGGTGGTTGAAAATGTGAAGAATAATCTGACACAGCATATTTACCAGACATTGATACCGAGAAATATCAGATTGGCAGAAGCACCAAGTTATGGAATGCCGATTTGTATGTATGATGCAAAGTCAACGGGGGCAGAAAGTTATATGGCTTTGGCTGAAGAAGTGATAGCCAGAAAGGATAAGTGAGGGGAATGGCAGCAAAAAGAGGACTGGGAAAAGGATTGGATTCTCTAATCCCGACAAATAAGATGATAGAACCGATAAAACCTGCCGCACAGGAAGAACAGGAAAATAAAAAAGAAGGCGTTCTTTCTGTAAAAATTACGAAGGTGGAACCAAACAGGGAACAGCCGCGGAAGAACTTTGACGAAGATTCTCTGCTGGAATTATCAGAATCCATCAAACAATTTGGATTGCTGCAGCCAATCCTGGTACAGGATAAGCAGACGCATTATGAAATCATTGCAGGTGAAAGAAGATGGCGTGCAGCAAAAATGGCCGGGTTAAAGGAAGTTCCGGTGATTGTCAGGGAACTTTCCAACCAGGAAATTGTTGAAATTTCTTTGATTGAAAATATTCAGCGCGAGGATTTGAATCCAATTGAGGAAGCACTGGCATATAAAAGGCTGCTGGAAGAATTTCATTTAAAGCAGGATGAAGTAGCAGAAAGGGTGTCAAAAAGCAGAACAGCAGTGACAAACTCTATGCGTCTTTTGAAACTGTGTGAGGAAGTGCAGAAAATGGTAGTGGAAGGCATGATCAGTACAGGGCATGCCAGGGCATTGATCGTAATCGAAGATCCGGAAGAACAATATCTGGTCGCACAGAAAATTTTTGATGAAAAACTCAGCGTTAGAGAGGTGGAGAAGCTTGTAAAGAATCTTCATAAACCCGAAAAGAAGAAAAAAGTCGAAAATGCTACTTTGGCAGCAATTTATTCAGATATTTCCGATAGGTTAAAACAGAGCCTGAGTACAAAGGTTTCTATCAATGCAAAAGAAAATGGCGCCGGGAAAATAGAAATCGAATTTTATAATCACGAGGATCTCGACAGACTGATAGAGCAGATAACCCGATAACAACAAGAGGAGAAAAGAAAATGTCAAGTCCGATGATGGAATATCTGGGAATAGCCGGAATGGATATAGGATGGCTGTTCGTGGTGATTATCCTTGCATTGATTGCCGTCATTGTGCTGCTGGTTCTGCAGATGGAAAAATTAAAAAAACTGCAGAAAAAGTATGATAAATTCATGAAAGGCAAAGATGCAAAAAATTTGGAAGGGGATATCCTTGCACTTTTTGAAGATAATAAATATGTAAAAGAAGAGAACGAGAAGAATCGTAAGGATATCAAAGATATTTTAAGAAGGCTGGATTATTGTTACCAGAAAGTTGGGCTGATCAAATACGATGCATTTAACCAGATGGGTGGTAAACTCAGCTTTTGTCTGTGCCTGTTGAATGATAAAAACAACGGATTTTTATTAAATTCCGTTCACAGCAGCGAAGGCTGTTATGTATATACAAAGGAAATCAATAAGGGAGAAAGTGAACTTCCGCTGGGCGCGGAAGAACAGAAGGCTCTCGAAACAGCAATCGGATATTAAATTTCAGGAGGAATCAATCATGATCGACATTAAATTTTTAAGGGAAAATCCCGAAACAGTAAAAGAAAATATTCGTAAAAAGTTCCAGGACGATAAACTTCCCCTGGTAGATGAAGTGATCGAACTGGATGCAGAAAGCAGAAAGACACAGCAGGAAGCGGATGACCTGCGTGCAAACAGAAATAAAATTTCCAAAGAAATCGGTGCACTGATGGGACAGGGCAAAAAAGAAGAGGCAATGGCAAAGAAGGAAGAAGTAGCAGCCGGAGCAAAACGTCTTGTTGAACTGGAAGCAAAAGAAGAGGAACTTCAGGCAAAAATCCTGAAAATTATGATGACGATCCCGAACATCATTGATCCTTCTGTTCCGATTGGAAAAAACGATACGGAAAACGTAGAAGTACAGAAATACGGCGAGCCGGTCGTCCCTGATTTTGAAATTCCTTACCACACAGAGATCATGGAAAGCTTTGAAGGAATCGACCTCGATGCAGCCAGAAAGGTGGCAGGAAACGGCTTTTATTATCTGATGGGAGATATCGCAAGATTACATTCTGCAGTAATTTCCTATGCAAGAGATTTTATGATCAACAGAGGGTTTACTTACTGCGTACCGCCATTTATGATCAGAAGCAATGTGGTGACGGGCGTTATGAGTTTTGCGGAAATGGATGCCATGATGTATAAGATCGAGGGAGAAGATCTTTATCTGATCGGTACCTCCGAACACTCCATGATCGGTAAATTCATTGACACCATCATTCCGGAAGAACAGCTTCCCAAGACTCTGACCAGCTATTCTCCCTGCTTCAGAAAAGAAAAAGGCGCACACGGCCTGGAGGAGAGAGGCGTATACCGTATCCACCAGTTTGAAAAACAGGAGATGATCGTTGTCTGCAAGCCTGAGGATTCCAAAATGTGGTTTGACAAGCTGTGGCAGAACACCGTAGATCTGTTCCGCACACTGGATATTCCGGTTCGTACACTGGAATGCTGCTCCGGCGATCTGGCTGATCTGAAAGTCAAATCTGTTGACGTAGAAGCATGGTCTCCCAGACAGAAAAAGTATTTTGAAGTCGGAAGCTGCTCCAACCTGGGCGATGCACAGGCAAGGCGGCTGAAAATCCGTGTAAACGGTGAAAACGGAAAATACTTTGCACATACCTTAAATAATACCGTTGTCGCTCCGCCGAGAATGCTGATCGCATTTTTGGAAAACAACCTGCAGGCAGATGGCTCTGTGAAAATCCCCGAAGCGCTGCAGCCTTACATGGGCGGCATGAAAGAAATCCGGAAAAAAT
>JAUNPJ010000101.1 GCA_030536755.1 Eubacteriales bacterium
TTTTTCGAGCATAGCGATTGCTCGCGACGCACTGTTTGAGCGCAAAGCGCGAGTTTGCGGCAAGAGCAATCCATAAGCGGCGCAGAAAAAGCAAGAAAATCGACATGCCTGTGCGGTGGTATCCCTCCCGGGCGAGTGGCGGTCATGTGGAAAGACTCCGGAAATAAGGAGCCAAGCCCTGCCATTTGAAAGTGTACCGTTGACCAGGAAAATGGTGCACATACAACCACCCCGTTTAGTAAAAGTATGACCTCAATATGACTTTTTAATCATGAATCTGCAGTGTTCCATCCGAAAGGACGGAAATAACAGGAAGCGGGCACAGCTCTCCTGTCTCGTACCAGACTTTGTAAACCTGCCGGAGCGTAACGCCCCGCTGCCGCTGTACATAGGGGCGATTCTCATAAATACCCTTGATATAATCACCCAAAGAATCCGTCTTTGTTCCATTGTATTCCATTACCTGCCGGATGTCTGCCGTCTGAAACACATAAATATCCTCGCCAATCGTCGGCTGGCTTTTGAAGGAAGCCATCACCTGCTCCCAGTAATCCATCTGCCGGATTCCAGATCCCAGAATCAGCACATTGACATGGCCAAGGTCAAGATACTTCTCCTGTGTCTGATTATAAAGATTTTGAATCTCTTTCATATTCTTTCCAGAAAATACCAAAATATTCTCCTGTTTTTCCTCACCGGATTTTTCCTGTCCCGTAGTCCCTTCCATATCCGGCATTCCAAACAAAACTTCATAAACCTCCTGACTGCGATCCAGGGCAATCGCCTGCGGATACAGCCTTTTTTCCGGCTCCACACCAGTACAGCCCACAAGCAGGCAACTGCATATCATCATCAAAAAAACACTGCATATCTTTTTTCTCATACGCGCCTCCTGTACCAGATATAAACATAAAAAGTAAGTCCGAAAAAGACCGGCACACCAAACTGTGCCACAACCATCGGATAGTACTGCGCAATTCCGTATTCTGCAAAAGGACAGACAGAAACCACCCACACAAGTACAGCCAAAAGCCAGCGGTTGACCGGCAGCGCAATATGAGAAGTCACATAATTTCCGTAATAGAAAAGGCTTCCCAGAGAATACAGCAGAGCATAGATCATCAGCGAAATCCAGATCACATCAAATCTTGCCATAATATCCCCCGGCAGATTTGTTCCCGTCAAAAGCGGCAGGACCGGAATCTTTTCCATAGACATCCTGTCCCATCCAAGCGCAAGAGGCAGCAGAACCAGAACGACCGCCAAAAACACGAGCAGAAAGATCACCGCACCAAACACGGTCCTTCCGCTGCTGGAAGACTTTTCGACCCTGCACAGCAAAAAAGGCAAAAGTGTCAGTGGAAGAAACCCACACAGAAGCTGCACAATCCCTCTTCCCACACGGTCCGCCGACACCGATTGACGAAACAACTCCTGCACAGAAAAAAGATCTCCCTGCACAAAGGCAAAAACAATCAGCAGACACAGCGCACCTGCCACAATTAAAAACGAAACTTCCGCCATCCGTGCCCGCTTCTGCATTCCACAATGGCTGCCCGCCGCACAGACTGCCGCCGCCGCAATCCGAATCCACCAGTCATTGACTCCATAGAGAAGCCATGTTCCCACCAGAGACGAAATCAGATCAAGAACAAAGGCGGCCGTAAACAAAAGATAGACAAAATATGCAGTCACTATGATAACATGCTGGAATTTTCCCATATATTTTTCCATATGTTCATAAGCCGGAGCAAGGCGCACCAGAAAAATCACATAAAAGCCAAGCACTGCTGCCGCAATTGCAATTCCCACCAGTCCATTGACACCTTTCATCTCTCTCCATCCGGCCAGACAGAGCAGAAACGGAGCAGCAAGGCTCATCACAATCTGGCGAAAAAGCTGACGATGGGAAATTCTGTCGTTTTCAGCAAACATCTCACTTCCTCCTTAAACGAATGCGATTCTTTTTGTTGGCATATACCGGGCGTCTCTTCATCCGATAAAAAGGCTTTCTGAAAATTGTATCGCCCTGCCCCCGGTCCAGCTCTCTCCCCACATACGGCATAAGATAGGGAATATGAAAACTGGTAAGACCTGACAGATGTCCAATCAATCCATACATTCCAAGGATCATGCCAAACAGTCCAAAAAAGCCGCCCAAAAACAAAAATCCATATTTCAATATGCGAAACGGAGACGAAAATTCCGTATTCGGAATTGCCAGAGAGCCAAGAGCCGTCAAAGCCACGATCATGACAACGATCGGGCTGACCAGATTTGCCTCCACCGCCGCCTGTCCGATGATCAGGCCGCCGATGATTCCCATGGCATTTCCAAGCGAACCCGGCATCCGTACCCCCGCCTCACGAATCAGCTCAAATGCCAGCTCCAGAAACACCAGCTCCACAATCGCCGAAAAAGGAACACCTTCCCTCGCCTGTGCAAACGACAGGATCAGATTGCCCGGCAGAATCTGCGTGTGAAATCGAATCACGGCAAGATACAGTCCCGGCAGCAGCATCGCCATCACCACAGCCGCAAACCGCAGACTGCGAAGAAACGACACCAGTTCAAACCGATTATACTTGTCCTCACTGACCTGCAGAAAATTGTTAAACGTCGTAGGCAGCAAAAGTGCCACGGGAGAATTGTCCACAATCAGAACGATTCTTCCATTCAAAAGCTCCATCGCCGCGCGATCCGGACGCTCTGTCGTTTGAAACTGCGGAAACGGTGACAGCCAGTTTTCCTCCGTCAGCTGCTCAATCATGCCGCTGTCCAGTATCCCGTCAATCTCAAACTGACCAAGCCTCTCCTTAATCTCCTCCAAAAGCGGCTCATACACCAGATCTTCAATATACAAAATGTGCAGCAGTGTATCGGAACGCCGCCCCACAAACTGTTCTTCGACTTTCAGTCCCGTGCTCCGAATCCTTTTTCGAATCAGAGCCGAATTAGATTTTGCCGAATCAGAAAATCCCTCTTTGGAGCCTCGCAGCACTTTCTCACGCTCCGCCTCAGAAACGCCAAGGTTTGGATAGCCTTTGCTGGATATTTTGATTGCCTTATTGTATCCATCCATAAAAAAGATGGCATTTCCCGCCAACATGGCTTTTATCGCTTCCTCCATCGTGGGAAGCTCTTTCACATCCGAGATTCCAAGACTGTTGTTTTTGAGAAACTCTTTCATCTTATGAGGGGGAATCTCCCAGAAATGATTCACAAGCTTTCCGATCACCGAATCCTCCAGCATCATATTGCTGACTGCCACCTCAATGTACACCACCAGACAATCTACCTTTTTCTCATCCCCAAGGCGCATGGGACGGATGATGATATCATCACAATTTTCACACTGCTTTCGTATATACGCTTCATTTTCTTTGATACCGGAACTGACCTTCACACGCACCACACTCCATCTTTTATAATAAACACAACAAAAAAGGTACTGCAGACATCACATCTGCAATACCCTTAGGATTTCCAGTTCTTTTCTTTTTATTCCCAATTATTATGCTTTATCTGCACTGTCGTTGATGCTGCGCATGATTGCCTTCCTTTGATTCTCAATATGAGAAAAAGTAAACGCCTTTGCCTTGCTCGCATCTCTTGCACTGATCGCCTCATAAATCTCCGCATGCTCTTCTGCCAGCTTTTCTCTGGTCGCTTCATCTTTCAGATATTCGATCCGATAACGATAAATGACCTCTCTGAGATTTCCCAAAAGCTGCAGCAAACGCTCATTGTTGGAAGCGCGGTAAATAATCTCATGGAACGCCACATCCGCCTCAGCCAGCTGTGTCAGATCACCTTTCTGCAGGATTTGTGAAAAATGCTGTTCTGCCTCCTTGAGCTCCTGAAACTGTTCTTCTTTCATCAGGCAGCAGGCCTTGTCAATCGCCATATTTTCCAACCCGATTCTTACTTCCAGCACATCATTGAGATCCTTCTCCGTGATGTTGGCCACATGCGCACCTTTTCTCGGCACCATGACCACGAGTCCCTCCAGTTCCAGCTTACGGATTGCCTCTCGAATCGGCGTTCTGCTCACGCCAAGCTTCTCCGCAAGGGCAATTTCCATCAATCGTTCTCCCGGCTTCAATTCACCTTTCAGGATTGCCTGCCTCAATGTCTTAAACACCACATCACGCAAAGGCAAATATTCATCCATATTGATAGTGAAATTACTTGTCATTCGTATTCCCCCTTACATTAAATACTTTTGTTGCAAATACCGTTTTGGCAAGATGACTCTCCCGAAGCTGCGCCGCCGCTTTCTCCATCTTTCTTCTGCTGTCAAAAATACCAAATACGGTCGGACCGCTTCCGCTCATCATGGCATTGAGTGCCCCTCTTTCCAACATAAAATCCCTGATGCTCTGCACAACCGGATACTCCCGTATAATGCCCGGCTCAAATACATTTTCCATCAGTCCGGCCATTGCTATAAGATCCTGTGCCTGGATCGCATCGATCATCGAATCAATCCGTGGATGCTGCTGAATCTGCGACAGATTCAGATTCTCATACGCAGTCTTGGTGGAAACATTGACTGCGGGCTTTCCGATCAGAATATAGCAAAACGGCACCGGAGACAAAGGGGTAAGGATTTCCCCGATTCCCTCTGCAAGGGCAGTTCCGCGCATAATACAATACGGCACATCTGCACCGATCGTCACACCCCTTTTCATCAGCTCCTCCATAGAAAGCTTCAATCCAAACAGCCGGTTCATTCCCACCAGCGCAGCCGCAGCATCGGAACTTCCACCAGCCATGCCCGCTGAAACAGGAATAAATTTTTTCAGATTCATGGTCACTCCCTGGCGAATCTCAAACTCATCCATCAAAAGTCTGGCAGCCTTATACACAAGATTTCTCTCGTCACACGGCACATAAGGCAGATTCGTAGTAAGATGAATGCCAGGCTCACTGCATTTGTCAATTTTGAGTAAATCGTACATTTGTATGGTCTGCATGATCATCCGGACTTCATGATAGCCGTCCTCTCTTTTTCTCACTACATCCAGACCAAGATTAATCTTTGCTAACGCCCGTAACTGCATCTGTTCTCCTTTGTTCTTATCTGTTTTTTGTATACATAACTACAATCAGTATAACATTCTTTTTTTTAATTTTCCACTTTTTTTACCAAAAGCAACGGCTGATACGGCGTAATTTTCTCATTTTCCAGATGATTCATCGCCTGAATTTCTGCCACCGTCGTATAGAAAGCTTTGGCGATATCCCACAGCGTATCCTCCGGCTGTACAATATAAATCGTAATTCCCGGCATGTTGCGGATCTTCTCCATATCCCACGGAATCTCCTCAAGAGACTCTATCACACGTTCCCTGTTCCTGCAGATGACAAGCGCATTCAGATTGATCACAGCTTTCACCTCAATCTCATTGCTGTCGAGCATTGTCGTAGAAAGCTGCTCCAGATCAGGCCGCAGGTGATAAACGCAGTTCTCCTGAATTCCGAGTGCTTCAATCGTGTGGCTAAACGGCAGCATCGTCTCCATGGAATAAAAAGGCATCCGGTCATCCCCGATAATATACAGAATTTTCACCTGCACCGCGCCTTCCACATAAATGCCGTCTTTTACAATGCCTGCCCGGTCCACTTTTACATTTCCATGGCTGTGGCAGACCTGCAGCACTTTTTCCTGCGACTGCGCCGCCTGTACCCGCTCATTGATACGGCATTTGGAAAAATTGCGCACCAGAAGACTTTCCAGAGTCTGTTCCTGGCTGACCGGCCGAATATCGCAAAGGGGCGTGTAGAGATCCAGCACCAGCGTATGCTCTTTCTCCTCATAAATTCGAATATTCAGCTCCAGAACGCCTTCCACCTGAAGAATCCGTTCCTCCCCGTCCGAATCCGGCTTAACCTCCAGTGTCTGCTGCACCAGCAAAGCCTCGACATTCGGGATCATATCAAAGGTACATCCAACACACTCCACCTCACCATGGAACGGAATGGAATACTCCAGCCATTGAAGCGGATTTCCGTCGGTTTCCCCGTAATATAAAACAAAGACAAACATCTCTCCCTTGATATCCAGTTTGTCATCCTGCGTCCGGATATCCAGCCCCCGCACCTCAATCGTGTACCAGACCACCTGCGCGATATTGGGTTTGTTGGACGCCAGCGTGATCTCCTCCCTGATACGCATGGTATCCTTTTTATTTGTAATCAGTCCCATGACAGGAATCGTCTTCTTTTTCAAAGAAACTGACTCATCCGAGACACCCTGCGGAATCTGAATATCTTTCAGTTCATCCACAGAGGCATAAAACGTCACGATCGACTTGATATTCATCTTCCTGGAATTGATCACATGAAGGGATAAATCCTCAATTTCCCAGTTCAGACATAACTTATCACCGCTTTGAATGCCTTCCAGGTACATAGTCGCTTCTATGGGAAGTTTTGCTGTAAGACTATGTACAATTCCGTTTTTTTCATCGCCCACATAGAGAAGATCCACCACAAGATTTCCTGTGATGTAGGCATTTCCCTCACCCATTTTGATTTCCTCAATCTGTACCTCTCCCTTATTCTGGATCATCCTTCCAATATCTGGCTTTGCATCCGGTACGTTATAATCCTCATCATATGTCAGCTGGTTCGTCGCTTTGCTCTTGACCTGAAGCATGTGCACATTTTCTCTGATTAATTCCACTTTCCTCTCCTCCTTCTCACTACTGGAACTGCACGGGCACATCCTGATACGGAATTTTCAATACAATATAAGGGTAAGATGGTTCCAAAATCTGTGTTTCCCCTCTTGGAGGGCCAAGAAGACTGGTCTTAACCGTGATTGCAGAAGTCCCCATATACACCTCTTCCACCTGAATGCTGTATCCGCCTTTCTCCTGTTTTCCGTAGCCACGTATCAGATACAGGTCATCCCCATCCTGATACGTCATCTGAAAATCATGTTCCTTCTTCTGATCAATCAGACTGAGAATCTCCTCCGGAAGCTCTTTCTCCAGAACCACCGTATATTCGACGGGTTTCTTGTCCCCTTCTTTCATATCTGTCACTTCACATCCGCCAAGCAGCCCCCAGATTGCCAGTCCCATACAAATGATGGTAAACAGTTTTTTCACCTTGCCTCCACCCCCACAATTATTTCATTAATTATTCTATGAAACCGCCAAAAGATTTATTGCATGTATTTTGATTTTTCCGTATAATGAAAAAAAAATACAGAAAGAAAAAGGTGACACTATGATTCGTTTTCTCATTGTATGTATCCTGGTCATCGGATTTTTGATTCTGTCGATTCCCATTCTTCTGATTGAATGGATCATCGGAAAATTCAATCCCATGCTGAAGGATACCAGCTCCCTTCATCTGATCCAGGCAGTATTTTCTGTTATTTTGAAGGTCACAGGGGTGAAACTGACCGTCATCGGAGAGGAAAACGTCCCAAAAGACGAACCGGTACTTTACATTGGCAACCACCGCAGTTTCTTTGATATTCTTCTTACCTACACAAGAGTTCCCCGAAGATGCGGCTATATTGCCAAATACGAAATGCACAAGGTTCCTCTTCTGAGCAGCTGGATGAAATATCTGCACTGTCTCTTCCTTGACCGCAAAGACATCAAGCAGGGACTGAAGATTATTCTGACTGCTATTGACAAAGTAAAAGAAGGGATTTCTATCTGCATCTTTCCGGAAGGCACCCGCAATAAGGGTGATAATGAACTGGAACTCCTCCCCTTCCATGAAGGCAGCTTCAAAATCGCCACAAAGACAGGATGCCCGATCATTCCGATTTCCATGAACAACACGGCATCCATGTGGGAAAACCATTTTCCGACCATCAAACCCTGTCATGTCATTTTGGAATACGGAAAGCCAATCTATGTAAATGAGCTTTCCAAAGAGGACAAAAAGCATGTGGGCGCTTACACACAGAAAATCATTGAGGAAACTCTCAAAAAAAATGCTGCGGCATTGGAAACACTCTAAATAATCCTTTCTACAACAACAGGCGGACAAGGAACACGCTGGCGATGATTCCCGTGAGGGTGGCCAGCAGTGCCCCCGCCGCCGTATACCTCGTCTTTTTTATTTTCACATGACCAAAATAAATACTCATACAGTACACCAGTGTCTCTGTTCCGGACAACAGAAGTGCAGCCACCAGACCTTCGAACGAATCCGGCCCAAACTGCTTGAACAGGTCCAGAAGCAGCCCCGTAGCCGCACTGGCAGAGAACATCCGCACCACGGCAAGAGGCACGACAGAAGCCGGAAAATATTCTCCCATCACCTTTCCCAGAATCGACGACAACAAATCCAAAAATCCGGATGCGCGCAGAACGCCTACCGCAGCCATCAGTCCCACCAGTGTAGGCAAAATCTGAACCGCTGTACAAAGTCCGTCTTTGGCGCCTTTCAAAAAAGCTTCAAATATGTTGCTCTTCTGCAGTAATCCAAATCCCACAATATAAAAAATAACAACGGGAATCAAAAATGTGGATAACGCCGCCAAAATTTTCATTTTATCCACAACCTCCACATAAACTACTATAACTATATACACAAATTCGAGGTTTTTATGAATTATTTATGGGGTGGTATGATGCTCCTTGGCATTGTCTACGGAGCCTGTACCGGACATATGCAGGAAATCACCGACGCTGTCATTTCTTCTTCCAGAGAAGCCGTCTCTTTATGTATCTCGATGTCCGGCGTGCTTGCGCTGTGGTGCGGGCTGATGGAAATCGCCAGAGATACCGGCCTCATTGACCGGCTGAGTGCTGCCATGAGTCCGGTCATCACCTTTCTTTTTCCCTCTATCCCCAAAAACCATCCTTCCAGAGAGTACTTATCCACAAACATCATCGCCAATATCCTCGGTCTGGGGTGGGCAGCTACCCCGGCTGGGCTGAAAGCCATGGAATCACTCAGTGAACTGGAAGAAGAGCGGCGCCGCGGCAAAGGGATCAAGGCACAGCCGAAAGGCTTTGCCTCCAACGAGATGTGTACCTTTCTGATCATTAACATCTCCTCTTTGCAGCTCATCCCAATCAATATCATCGCCTACCGCAGCCAGTACGGCAGCCTCAATCCCACAGCAATCGTAGGACCCGGAATTGTGGAGACGGCACTCAGCACAGCGGTAGCTGTTATATTTTGTAAATGCATAGACCGAACACACGCCCCGTAATTGTTTATATTTTTGTATCTGTTCAGTACCCTCACAGATACGAGCCAAAATCCATGAAAAATCATCTTTGATGATGGGATTTTGGCCTGTATGTCTCGGGATTTTCATGCAAAATGCATGAAAACACCTCGCGGGATATTACCTACTGAACAGTTACACATTTTTTCATATTCAAACATCCTCATCTCTGCTATAATATTAGTTAATACAGCAGTCAATCCACGAACGGATTTTTTGCGAGAAAACGAGGTGTTTTATGGAACTGAATAAAGAAACCATCAAAAAGCTGCAAGGTCTGATCCTGTTCACAGCATTTGTCGTTGTTCTTCTCGTCAACTACAAATCTGTTTTTCAGGTTCTCAAAGTCGGCTTTAATATTATTTTCCCATTTATCCTGGGTGCAGTCCTTGCGTTTATCATCAACGCACCGATGCAGTTTTTTGAACGTCATCTGTTCAAAAACGAAAAGATGACGAACAAAAAAGCCGCGCAGAAAATAGCACGACCGGCAAGCCTGCTGATTGCTCTGCTGGCAATCATCGCAGTGATCATGATCGTGATCTTCGTCGTCGTACCGGAACTTGGCAAGACCTTCGCAAGCCTTGGAAAGACAATCTCTGAGTTTATTCCTGTTCTGCAGGATCAGATTAACCATCTGTTTAAAAACGAAAACTTTATCACCCAATGGGTCGATAATCTCGACCTGCAAAAGACAATCAATACAGCCGTTGATTTTCTGAAAAACGGCGTGGGAGATGTGCTCAATTCCACTTATACGATCGCAAAATCTGTGGTGAACGGACTGACAACATTCTTTATCTCTTTTGTGTTTGCCTGCTATATTGTTCTTCAGAAAGAGAAACTGGAAGTGCAGATCAAGAAAGTATTCTACGCATTTTTCAAAGAAAAAACCGTTAAGAAAATATTGAGTGTATGCAGTCTGGCGTACCATACCTTTTTAAATTTCCTGACCGGTCAGTGTGTGGAAGCCGTTATCCTGGGAAGTATGTTTTTCGTTGCCATGAGCATTTTCCGATTCCCTTACGCACTACTCGTAGGCGTACTCATTGCTTTCACCGCACTGATCCCTATTTTTGGTGCTTTCATCGGATGTGCAGTCGGAGCCTTCCTTCTTCTGATGGTCGACCCGGTCAAGGCAGTTGCATTCGTCGTTATGTTCCTTGTTCTGCAGCAGGTGGAGGGAAACTTCATCTATCCTCATGTAGTTGGAAACTCGGTCGGACTTCCTTCCATCTGGGTTCTGGTGGCCGTATCCCTCGGCGGAAGCCTGATGGGTGTTGCGGGAATGCTGATTTTTATCCCGGCAACTTCCGTGGTATACAAGCTGTTTCGCGGCTATGTCTACAAACGGCTTCATGATAAACAGATTGACGAAACGACTATTACTTCTTAAAAAGACTTCATTTTTTCTTTAAGCCCAAAAAGAATCTTCCAACAGAAAAAGCAGGATTTTCTATTACCTGTTTTTCTATTGGAAGATTCTTGATATCCGGGGAGCTTCTTCCCCAAAAATTCCTGTTTGTTGAGTTGTATGGGCATCGCTTTCCTGGTCAACGGAACACTTTCAAACGGCAGGGTTTGGCTTGGTCTTCCGAACAGCCATTTGCACAGGGGAGGCTTTCCACATCAAGTGCGATCTCTCCGCTTGTGCAGGCAACCTGTTGATTTTCTTGTTTGGCTGCGCCGCCTAT
>JAUNPJ010000145.1 GCA_030536755.1 Eubacteriales bacterium
ATTTTATAATAACGAATACGAACTGTTTTTTTAATGCACTCCAACAACATAGATAAGACTCAAACTGCTGGGTACATTCAGTCAGAAGGGTTACAGAGCGTATGAAATTCCCGACCAGAAGGTAAACTCACCAGAGGCTTCAAAGTTGCAACGGGCTTTCCGGTTAACGAATACTTCCGATTGGATGTGACCAACAGAACAAGTGCCATATATCGGTTTGAAACAATAGAAAAAATAAATCCTATTTCTTACACAAACACCTGTAAAATCAGGGGCAGAATCCTGTTTTCCAAAACAGGATTCTGTGCAGCGCATGAGGTTGAAATCATCAGATTTCAGCCGATTTCGGTGCTGTCCCCTTATTTTGCAGGTGTTTGCTGTTAGAAATATTTTATTCTTTTCTCTGTTTCAATACTGATATATAACACTTATTTTGTGGAAGTTCTAATCAGAAGCTTTTGTTGACTATACTTTCCTACTCTTCAAACGCAATTGCCTTCCCTGTCTTTGCTGACTCTCTTACTGCGTCCATTACGCAAAGCACACGTCTTACCTGCTCCGGTCTGATGATAACTTCTTCCTCGCCATTAAACGCTTTCAGGAAATGCTCGAAGTAATTTCTGTGGTCTACATTTACTTCCGGCAGCGGCTCCTCAGACAGCAGTCCCGGTTCCGGTGGTCCAAAACTTCTTGTAGGACCTGCCGCTGTCATGGTAATTTTACCCGGTACGTTTTCCAGAAGGTGTGCGGTACGGACAATCTTTCCTTCTCCCGCAAAGCCGTCAATCATAGCAGAACCTTTCTTACCGCCGATAAACCATGCGCGCTTTGGTGTCAGATAATAAGTTCCCAGCTCGATTTCCGCTGTCACACCGTTTTCAAACTTCATGATAATCTTGAAGTAATCGTCTACATTTTCATTGATAACATTCTGTACATCTGCATACAGGGATACAATTTTGGATTTTACCATATCCAGCATCTGGTCAATCAGATGAACTCCCCAGTCATAGAGCATTCCGCCGCCCATTTCCGGGTAAATATGCCAGTCATGCATGTTTCCGTTTACTCCGTAAAGCTGGGATTTGATGATGTACATATCTCCAACCATTGCTTTATCGTAAACTTCTTTCATAATACGGTAGTCTTTATCCCACCTTCTCTGCTGATGAACCGTAAAGATGACTCCGTTTTCCTTACAAGCCGCTACCATTTCATCATACTCGGCAACGCTCATTGCAGCAGGTTTCTCACAAATCACATGCTTTTTCGCTGCCGCTGCTTTTTTTACCATTTCCGGGTGGCTCGGATTCGGGGTAGATACCATTACTACGTTGATATCTGCATTTGCAAGCATTTCATCAATATTTGCATAAGTTTCCACACCTTCCGGTGCGTCTTTTAACTGTTCCGGATTTGTATCTGCTACTGCCACCAAATCAATATCGTCAAATGTTGCCATCATATCGGCGTCACAGTGACCCATGAAACCAAATCCGACAATTCCTAATTTCATTTTTGCCATTTTT
>JAUNPJ010000019.1 GCA_030536755.1 Eubacteriales bacterium
TACTACGACTGGGCAGTTACAAGCCCATGACCTTTAGGTCGTGGGTAGTTGACAATAGTCCTGCATCAGAAAAAGAAGAACCTCCAGCAAATGAAACGAATGGCTCTCGCTGCTGTCATTGGACATTCTGACCATCTGTTCGCTGGTATGATACTTTTGCAGTACCTTGAGCACCTGCTGCAATTCCTTCCCGGGAGCTGTTGCATGCATCAGATACTTCGGATAACACTTCAGCACACATCCTGCAACAACAATCACTCCGACAAAAGTAAATACATACAAATACGCATTTTCGCCAGCCTCGATGTCAGCTACCTCGACGTCCTCATCCAGGAGAACGGACATATCCCGCTGTATTTGCGATGCTCTTACCGCTTTCAGCACACCAAACTCCTTCAATTTTCGAATCAAAGAGATTGCCCTGTCCTCCGTGCAATTCAATATCCTGCATAATTCCTTTTTCGTGTATCTTTTCTGCTCTCTCACAAATTCCGAAATCATACATGAAGGCCTCCTCATTCTGTTTTTCCAGATTGCGTCTGAACTTCTTCCGGTTCCGTGTCCACCTGAATATCATGGTGAAAAATCCCAATTCCTTTTGCCTCAAATTCCCTGCAGATTTCAGAAAATCTGCTGCTGTTCTGGAAGCAGCCCTCAAACAGCTTCGAGCGTTTTTGCCTGGCTGCATCTTCAAAAAGATACATAATCACTTTATTCTTGAAAGTACGGATAAATCTGTCTCGATCAATCTCATCTCCTTCGTCCGGAACAACGATGTTTTTTGAGATAAAGTATGGTCCCAACTGCTTGTCTTCGTTGATTTTTTCTTTCGCAAGAAAATGGTTGATTGCCTTTCGCAGCTTATTCCACTCGACCTTCTGTGATTGATCCTCTGCGAGATAAACATATTTCCCACGTATCTTTTCATCGTTGTCATCAATTCCGAGATATGTAAAATCCCATCTGCGTTTGAATGCGGTATCCATAGGAAATACTCCCTGGTCAGCACTGTTCATCGTTGCCCAGAGAAACATATGATCAGGAATGCGAAGTTTCAAGTAATCGTCCGGTGTTCCCCCCAGTTCCTCACACAGATATTTTTTCATCTCCTCGGATGCCTGGATTGGATACTCGCTGATATTCTCCTCATTACGGTCAAGTAATTGAAATATATCGCCAAAAACGGCCGCCGCGTTTGCACGGTTCATTTCTTCAATAATCAGAAGAAATGGTTTGATATTCTTCTCACGGCTGTTTTTGAGAGCTTTGACATAGACTCGCATAAACGGTCCCGGAACGTACGCATAGGTAATTATCTCATTGCCATTGGAATCCTTGCAGGGAACTGGCTTATACGTTCCTACAAAATTGGCATAGGAATAGTCCGGATGAAAGGTCACTCGCTCATAATCGTTTTCATTCTCCTCTCCAAGCAATTCCTTTGCCTCACGATTCAGAGTAAAACTTTTTCCTGTTCCAGGTGCTCCGAAAATGATTCTGTTCCTTTCAAAGGAGGATTGATAGCCGGTATGAAAGCAAACCGCTTTTTCTTTCGGAACATCCTCTTTCTGTATTTCTTCTCCATGAAAAGGATTTCCAAAATCCTCACCATAATAATATCTCTCATACAAAAACAGAAGATTTTCCTTATTCTTCAATTGATAGCAGGATGTTAGCTTGCCCTCTGATTTTTCCGGCATTTTCGCATCTGATTCAAATACAAACTTCCAGGAAGCAGTCCTCTGATGAGGCATGTTTTCATCACCATGATCGCCATTAAAATAATAGGCACCAACATTATCCGCCAAAGCGATCAGACGTTCTCCGTCCATAACCACAAAAACGGTATTGCTCTCGCATTTGTAATAAAGAACGATTTCACCAGCTTTTCTCGACGCCAGTCTTTCATTCGATTGATAATACCGTTCTTTTAATTGATTCTGTATCGCTTTTCGGTCAATACTGTCTCCCTTTGTATATTCCGTAAGATTTCCAAGCTTCGCCCATCCCATAGCAATGACACCACGTTTTGCCCATTGTGCGGCATAATTCTTTACTCCATCCGACGTTCCAATCCTGACAAACTGGCGCGGGCCGCCAAACTTTTCATAAAAAGCCTCAAAAAATTGTCCGTAATACCAGTTGAGATGCTTCTGAACCATCGCAATCTGACCGCTTCGTGCATAGTATTTGTCACTTGGACGAATTTTCAATGCACGCAATACATGTATTTGCCAGTCTGTAGAGTGAAAACTGCTTAGTCTGTCGCAAAAGAGAACGCTGAAGTATTTATGAATCCAACTCCAATTGCAATATTGTTCTCCAATCCCTGCTGCCAGATTATCATGAAGTGTTTCATATGCCTCAAGCGAATCCAGAACGGTGTTTTCAATGATGTGTGCACCCTTTACCAATGCATCGCGGATATTTTTCCCAAGAGACAACGCCTCACTTTCTGACAATTCCTGCGGCTTCTGAGGACTGCCCGTCATCCATACACCATTTTCTTTTTTCTGAAACAGACCAAATTTATATGCCGATCCTCCCGATATACTTCCAAAATAATCTTTACATTCTTTATTCATCTCCAGCCAACAACAGAGCGCATTCGTATTGTCACCAGTTGTATAAAACATGAATGATAACAAAGAATCGTCATCGAGTGCAGCTAACTCACTCGGACCGTACTGACTCTTGAATTCCTCTCTCATCTTTTCTATTTGATCTGAACGAACATTGAGTTCAAGGTTATTTTCTAATACATACGCTTTTAGAAATTTGACTGCGTTTACATATTCGTCATTGATACGTGTGATATTCAAAAAAAGCCCTCCTTTACTATAATATGCCCCCTGTCTACCTGACAGAGGGCATATCAATATGAACCTGGTTTCCTACCTGTATCTTATCATTCTATTCAAAATTGTGCAATCTGATTCCCCGATATTTTCCCTTATATTTGAAATAATTCCAGTCTTATGATGAGCCTATTTGGAAAATACAGCGATTGATGATTGTTATCTGTTATTTCGCCGTACTGTTTGCGATTTTCACCAACGTCAGCATGACAGGAACCTCTGTCAACACTCCCACAGTAGTCGCAAGTGCTGCAGGACTGGTTGTCCCAAACAGTGCCACTGCTACTGCTACCGCCAGTTCAAAAAAGTTGGATGCACCAATCATCCCGGCAGGTGCTGCTATATCATGTGGAAGTTTTAACAGTTTGCAGGTACCATAAGCAATTGCAAATATAAAGAAGGTTTGTAAAATCATTGGTATTGCAATCAGGACGATATGTAATGGATTTCCAAGAATCACCTCACTTTGTCCCATGAAAATCAGCACCAACGTCAATAGTAAACCAATTGTTGTGACAGAGTCGAATTTATGGATGAACACGTTTTCAAAATACTCTGTCCCCTTGTTCTTTGTAATCAATATCCGAGTCAGGATACCTCCTGCCAGAGGAATCACCACAAACAACACCACACTGAGGATCAGCGTATCAAAAGGTACCGTTACATTGGACACACCCAACAGGAATTTTACAATAGGAACAAAGGCAACCAGAATAATCAGATCATTCGTTGCCACCTGCACCACCGTATAAGCCGGATTGCCATGAGTCAGTGTACTCCATACAAACACCATAGCGGTACAGGGTGCTGCGCCAAGCAGCACTGCACCTGCCAGATATTCTGTTGCCAGTTCCGGTGTAATGAAACCCTTAAAGATCACAAAGAAAAACAAAGAAGCAATTCCATACATCGTAAACGGCTTAATCAGCCAGTTGACAATCCATGTAACAAAAAGTCCTTTTGGATTTTTACCAACATTACGGATACTCTGGAAATCTACCTTCAGCATCATCGGGTAGATCATTATCCAAATGAGTACCGCCATTGGAATAGAAATCCGGGCATACTCAAATTTATTCAAAAGTGCTGGTAATTCTGGAATAAAATGACCAAGCAATACTCCAACAACCATACAAAGAAATACCCATACTGTCAGGTATCGCTGAAATGAACTGATACCGGAATTATTTTCTCTGCTCATGTTTCCATCCTCCTAATATCCCAATTTATGCAGCAGTTTCTCTATGTCGGCAACTTTCAGCACTTTTCCCATAGATACAACCTTTTCGTTGACCACAATGGCAGGCATACTCATCACGCCGTACTCCATGACTTTCTCCATGTCGGTGATATATTCCACTTCCACAGACAGATCCATAGCCCTGACAGCGGTCTTTGCGTTCTCATACTGCTCATGGCATGATTTGCAGCCAGCACCCAGAATCTTTATGCTGGAGATACCTTCACCAGCACCACCACAGCAGCAACCAGAAGATTCCTCTGTCTTAGCATCAAAACCACAACAACAAGTGGCAGCCTTCTTTTCTTCTTCCTTTTTCTTACCAAAACCAAACAAACCCATAATCTTATCCTCCCTTATATTAACATATATTGAAACCCATTAAACAGATAACCAACTATCATAATTCCTGTGGTGCAGATTGCAATAAAAATTCCGAGCAATTTCGGTTTCACAGCCTTCTTCAGCATAATCATGGATGGCAGGCTCAGTGTTGTAACAGCCATCATAAAGCTGAGGATCGTACCAAGCTGTGCGCCCTTTGCGAGCAATGCTTCCGCAACAGGAATCGTACCAAAAATATCAGCATACATCGGGACGCCAACCAGAACAGCCAGTACAACACCAAAAGGATTTTTACTTCCAAGGACTGTCTGAATCCAGGTTTCCGGAATCCAGTTGTGAATGACTGCACCGATACCTACACCAATCAGAATGTAAGGAAATACTTTTTTGAAAGTTTCCGTTACCTGCTCTTTTGCATAAACAAAACGGTCTTTTACCGTCAAATCGGGTGATTCGATATCTACACTTCCTTTGGCATTACGAATAAATTCTTCGACATAGTTTTCCATATGCATTTTTTCTATCAGTGTACCGCCAATGACTGCAATCACCAGTCCCACGATGACATACACCACAGCAACCTTTGTGCCAAAAATGCTCATCAACAGGACAAGGCTTCCCAGGTCAACCATCGGAGAAGAAATCAGGAAGGAGAATGTCACACCGAGAGGCAGGCCTGCACTGGTAAATCCAATAAATAACGGGACAGACGAACACGAGCAGAACGGCGTAACTGTACCAAGCAGAGCAGCAATGATGTTTGCCCAGATTCCTTTGAATCGTCCCAAAATCCGTTTACTTCGCTCAGGAGGGAAATAGCTCTGGATATACGAAATCACAAAAATCAGGAAACAGAGCAGTACCGTAATCTTTATCACATCATAGAGAAAAAACTGAATACTGCCTCCCCATCGGGATGTGGTATCAATTCCAACAGCCGAAAGGCAATTTCCAATCACAGCGTTCAGCCATTTCATTCCGAGCACCTGATCCTGTATAACACTCCAGAAAGAACGTAACTCATTCATAAAATAAAGTTCCTTTCAAATAGATAGATTCAAAATTATCTAAATGTTGTTTCAAAGAAAAGCCACCATTTCAGATGGCCTGTGTATCAGCTGTCACAGCAACTTGCATCCTGCTCTCCTGGAAATTCCAAAGTAACCTGCTGCTCCAAAAGCTTCTTTGCACGTTCTGCACCAGCCGGATTGAGGGAATAATGAACCCATTTTCCCTCCTTACGCCCCTGTACGATGTCTGCATCGCACAAGATCTTCATATGATGGGAAAGTGTAGGCTGTGTAATATGCAATTCGTCCAACAGCTTGCAGGCACATTTTTCACCTGTCCGAAGCTGTTCTAATATTTTCAGTCTGTTTTCATCGCAAAATGCTTTAAACACCTTTACAGTTTCATTATATGACGATACCACTTTATTCACCTCACATTCAAACTTTTAAATCTATTTATATAATAATCTTCAAATAGAAATCTGTCAATATATTTTTTCTCTTTAAACTTCTTAATGAAATACTATCTTAGAGATGCAGCAGTCATGCACTTCGATGTGTGGCTGCTTTTCTTTTTCCTAAAGTAGATGAAAGATTACAATACGGGATAATACTTGCTACTAAAGCATATAATATAGTTGTAGGATAGAAAAGTGTATCAAGTTGCAAAAATCTTCCCCGAAACCATTTGTACATATTGAATTGAACGTGTTGATATGGTAATATAGAATAGAAAAGTGTATCAAGTTGCAAAAATCTTTCCTAAGGAGGTTGCTATATGGAAATTCGCAGAGATTTCTACTTAGATAAATTGATCAAAAGAAAGAACAACGGGCTGATTAAGGTGATTACCGGCATTCGCAGGTGTGGAAAGTCTTATCTGCTGAATAATATTTTCTATAATCACTTACTGGCATCAGGTGTTGAAGCTGATCACATTATTCGTTTTGCATTTGACTCAGCTGATGACTTGTATTTGATCGGTGAAAGCCTTATTCAAATTGAAAAGGCAAAACGAGGAGTTGATCCGGAAAAATTCATGGCATATATCCGTTCTAAAGTTACTGATAATGGTATGTACTATTTGCTTCTGGATGAAGTGCAATTGATGGACTGTTTTGAATCAGTATTAAATGGTTATCTTCGCAAAGACAATATGGATGTTTTCGTAACCGGAAGTAATGCAAAATTTCTGTCTAAAGATATTGTAACAGAGTTTGCCGGACGTGGAGATAAAGTTCATATGTATCCGCTGAGTTTTGCAGAATTTATGTCTGTATATAAAGGCGATAAATATATGGGATTGTCCGAATACATGCTCTACGGAGGTATTCCTCTTGTTGTTCTTCGTGAAGATGCCAGCGACAAGGCTGCAGCATTGCAAAATTTGTTCAGCGAAATATATATTAGAGATATTTTCAAACGTAACCGCATCAAAAATATTGGCGAACTGGAAGATTTATTGAATATCCTTTCTTCTGCCATTGGTTCTCTGACAAATCCTGAAAAGTTAAAGAATACTTTCAAGACTGTCAAAAAATCTAAAATTACCTCTAAGACTATTAAAAAATATCTGGACTGTTTTGAGGATTCTTTCTTAATCGAATCGGCGCAGAGATATGACATTAAGGGAAAGGCATATATTGAGACTCCGAAGAAATATTATTTCTCTGATCTTGGACTTCGCAACGCCAGAATCAATTTCCGTCAATTTGAGCAGACCCATTCTATGGAAAATGTAATCTACAACGAATTGCGTATGCGTGGCTATAATGTAGATGTTGGTGTTGTTATTGTTGCTGAAAAAAATCAAGATGGCAAGGTGAATCGAAAACAATTGGAAGTAGATTTTGTATGCAATCTTGGTTCTTCGAGATACTATATCCAGTCGGTGTATTCGCTGCCTGATGAATCGAAACGTACTCAGGAAATCAGACCGTTCAGAAAGATTGATGATTCTTTCAAAAAGATTGTTATCACAAAAGATATTGTGCAGCCCTATTATGATGACTATGGTATCTTGACTGTGAACATATATGATTTTCTTCTTGATCCGCAGCTTCTCGAAAAATAATCAATGAAACTATCAGATACCATTATCAAATTAAGAAAATACATCGTATCCAGTATGGGAAAAGCACGAAATCCCCTCACTCCTCATAGACTATATAGAAACCCATTGAGGTGCATTCTGTGAAAACATTCCAAAAGCCCCTCACCGCCCAGGAGGAAAAAGAATATCTCGACCGCTTTCAGGCAGGCGATCAAAACGCCAGAGATATTCTGATTGAGCGCAACATGCGGCTTGTCGCCCATGTAGTCAAAAAATATCAGGGACTGGATGAAGATCTGGATGATTTGATTTCTGTCGGAACCATCGGTCTGATCAAAGCAGTATCCACCTTTGATGCCTCAAAGTCGGTACGGCTGTCCACTTATGCGGCACGCTGTATTGATAATGAACTTCTTATGCTCCTGCGGCAGCGCAAGAAAAAATCGCGGGAGGTATCTCTCTACGATCCAATCGGTACCGACAAGGAGGGAAACGAGATCAGCCTTCTTGACATTATTGAGACGATTCCGTTTGATGTGGTGGAACATTACGCCACCAATGAAGATATCCTGCTGCTGTCCCGTTTTTTAAACAGCAGCCTTAGTGATAAAGAATATGAAGTCATTAAGCTTCGCTATGGATTGTTTGGGGAGGAAGAGCTCACCCAACGGGAAATAGCAAAGCGGCTGAATATCAGCCGCTCCTACGTTTCAAGAATTGAAAAAAATGCACTTTTAAAATTACGCCAATGCTTCCTGGCGGCGAAGTAGATCATACTGACACAACTCGATACCCAAATCCACATAAAGCCGCTGCTGTGGATGGGGCGCACTCTCAACGGAATTTCCGTCTTCATCCAGAATTCTCTGAACTGTCACTTCCACATTCTCACCATTTGGCTTCATAACTTCAATCGTCTCACCGACAGAGAACTTGTTTCGCTGTGTGATACGTCCCAGACCTTCCTCTGTCACTTCCTCAATATAACCGAGATACGTGTATTCCTTCACATATGTGTTGCTGTCATAAATCTGGGTATTCTCATCCGGCTTTCCGTAGAAAAAGCCCGTGGTAAACTGGCGGTAGGTACAATTGGATATCTGTTCCTGATACCACTGCATATTGGCACGATACTTTTGGGGACTTTCCAGATAATCATCAATCGCCTTGCGGTAGGTTCTCGCTACCGTTGCCACGTAAAGAGCTGTCTTCATGCGGCCCTCGATTTTCAGACTGTCAATGCCGCTGTCCATGATATCATCGATATGTTCAATCATACAAAGATCCTTGGAATTAAAGATGTAAGTACCACGTTCATTTTCGTATACCGGAAGATATTCTCCCGGACGTTTTTCTTCCACAACCGCATATTTCCAGCGGCATGGATGCGTACATGCTCCCTGATTGGCGTCTCTTCCCGTAAAATAATTGCTGAGAAGACATCTTCCAGAATAGGAAATACACATCGCGCCGTGAATAAACGTCTCAATTTCCAGATCATCCGGAATGTTGGCTCTGATTTCTTTGATTTCTTTCAGGGAGAGCTCTCTGGCAGAAACAACACGCTTCGCACCCTGCTGATACCAGAACTGATACGTTCCGTAATTGGTGTTGTTGGCCTGTGTGCTGACATGACGCTCAATCTCCGGACAAACCTCCTTGGCGATCATAAAGACACCCGGATCCGAAATGATCAGCGCATCCGGCTTAATCTCCTTTAATTCCTGAAAATACTCCCGGACACCTTCCAGATCATCGTTGTGCGCCAGGATATTGGCAGTTACATATACTTTTACGCCATGTTCATGGGCAAAAGCAATTCCTTCCTTCATATCTTCCATTGAGAAATTTTTTGCCTTGGCGCGAAGTCCGAAAGCCTCGCCGCCGATATATACGGCATCTGCTCCGAAAATCACAGCAATCTTCAGCACCTCAAGACTGCTGGCAGGCACTAATAATTCCGGTTTTCTCATAATACTCCTCCATCAAACTTTCACGCTTATGGTAATTCCGTCCCCCAGCGGAACAACGGAAGTCATAAGCTGTTCATTGTGCTTTAGCTCAAAAAGATATTCCCGCATTCTCTTATGAATGGTCCGGTTGCGTCGTTCCACCAGAAAACGCGATTCCACAATATCTCCATCCTGCAGTACGTTATCCGAGATCAGGACACTACCCTTTTTCATCAATCTCAGAATATCCGGCAGGAAATGAATGTATTGTCCTTTTGCGGCATCCATAAAAATAAAATCATAGCTGTCATCCAGCTTTTTTAAGATCTCTGTGGCATCGCCTTCCAGCAATATAATCTGCTCTTCCCGTCCCGCTTTTTTAAAATTTTCACGGGCAATCGGAATTCTGACCGGATAATTTTCAATCGTTGTAATATGACACGCCACAGGATTATATTCACACATAAGAAGTGTGGAGAAGCCAATGGCTGTCCCCACCTCCAATATTTTTTCCGGTCTTATGATTGACAGCATCACTTTCAAAAAGCTCTGCATTTCTTTTCTGATAATGGGTACATACGTATCCACTGCCTCCTGCTCCAATTCATTCAGAAACGGTGTATTTCCCGGATCCAATGAATTGATATAGGCAGTCATCCTTTCATCTACGATCAATTCGAATCTCCCCCTGAAGCATCGTCTTCCTCACCGGCAAGAATCGCCATAATACGATCCGCGTCATATGCTGTGCTCAAAATATAAGTTCCAGGTTTCAGTTTCCCCTTATGAACAGACAGCTTCTCCTGCACAGCGAAAATTTTGGCATCTTCAATCAGTTTTTTCTTTTCCAGAGTCTTTCCAATCTGGTATACGGAAGATCCCTCTTTGATCACGACAGTTACTTCCTGCCCCTCTCCCGGACTCATCGGCTGCTGATTAAACACATGATAGCCAAAGCTGTAAACAGATTTGCCAATCCAGATAATCAATACACAGACAGCCACATATACGGCGATTCGAAAAAAGCCTCCGGCTACAATGACTCCGGCTTCATCTTTCTTACTCATTTTGTCTCTCCTTATACGTTGGGGATGTGAATGTTGACCCCCTCGATGATCTCCAGGCTGACATTTTGCAGTAAACGGCAGACGCCAAGCTCTGCCTGGAGATAATCATGTACCACAGGAATCTTATGAAGCTCTTCCGATTCATGACTCAATTCCGCCATAACCTGAAAGGCATTCGTATCATCCACACTGTTTTGTGTTTTAAAATTGCGTGCCCGGTACTCATCGGCTCTCGTCTTTAACTCCGGATACTTTTTCAGTGCTTCCTCACTTCGTTTGTATTCTTTGTACTCCGGACTCCGTTTGATGGACCAGATCAGTAACTGCACATTTGTCTCTATTGTTTCCATACTGCTTTTTAAGCCTCCATAATGATCGGAAGAATCATCGGTCTTCTCTTTGTACGCTTCCAGACAAAATCTCCCAGTGCGTCTTTGACTTCACTCTTAATCTTGCCCCAGTCTGTGATATGGCGTTCCAGACACGCATCCAGCGCATCTTCCACAACAATCTGCGCATCACCCATTAGATCCTCCGATTCCCGCACATAGACAAATCCTCTGGATACAATATCCGGTCCTGCCAGAATTACATTGCTGTGGTGCTCCAGTGTCATAACCACAATGATAATGCCATCTTCTGCCAGATGCTGACGATCACGCAGAACAATATTTCCAACGTCACCGACACCAAGTCCATCGACCAGAATCGTTCCCACAGGAACTTTTCCCGTCACTTCCGCGCCGCTATCATCCATTTCCAGAACATCTCCGGAAGAAAGAATAAAAATGTTATCTTTATGGATGCCAAGGCTCTCCACAATCTGTGCATGCGCTTTCAGGTGGCGGTATTCTCCATGTACCGGGATTGCATATTTCGGGTGTACCAGAGAATAGATCAGCTTGATTTCTTCCTGACACGCATGTCCGGAAACATGGGCATCCTGGAAAATAACATCTGCCCCTTTCATGGACAGTTCATTGATGACCTTAGATACCGCTTTCTCATTGCCCGGAATCGGGTTAGAACTAAAAATAATCGTATCGCCCGGCTTAATGGTAATCTTGCGATGAATGCTGGCAGCCATACGTGACAGCGCAGCCATGGACTCTCCCTGACTTCCTGTTGTAATCAACACCACTTTATCATCGGGATAATTCTTAACCTCGTCAATTTCAATCAGTGTTTTGTCCGGAATCTTCAGATAGCCAAGCTCGGATGCCGTTCCGATTACATTCACCATGCTTCGACCCTCTACGGCTACCTTTCTTCCGTACTTATAGGCAGAATTGATGATCTGCTGTACACGGTCTACGTTGGATGCAAACGTAGCGATGATGATACGCGTATTCTTATGTTCATTAAAAATGTTGTCAAATACACGGCCTACCGTTCTCTCAGACATCGTAAATCCGGGACGCTCCGCATTCGTACTGTCGCACATGACAGCCAGAACGCCTTTTCTTCCAATCTCCGCAAAACGCTGCAGATCGATCGCGTCACCGTATACCGGTGTATAATCTACTTTAAAGTCTCCTGTGTGGACCACGATACCTGCCGGTGAATAGATGGCAAGCGCCGATGCGTCCTGAATACTGTGATTTGTCTTGATAAATTCGACCGAAAATTCGCCGAGGTTGATGACCTGTCCGAATCGTACTTCTTTTCTCTTTGTCGTGCGCAGTAAATTATGTTCCTTCAGCTTGTTGTCAATCAATCCAATCGTAAGTTTCGTCGCATAAATCGGAACATTGATTTCTTTCAAAACATACGGCAGGGCACCGATATGATCTTCATGCCCATGAGTGATCACGAATCCTTTTACTTTCGAAATATTGTCTTTCAAATATGTGATATCTGGAATGACAAGGTCAATTCCCAGCATATCATCCTCTGGGAAGGACAATCCACAGTCTACGACTACAATACTCTCTCCATATTCAAATGCAGTAATGTTCATTCCAATCTGTTCCAGACCGCCCAGAGGAATAATCTTTAATTTTGATTTCTTTCCTTTTTTCGAATAATTTTTCACGGGCTTCTCAGTCTTCTCTGCAATCTTCACAATCTTATCCGAATTCTTTGCTGCAGGCTTTCCATTACTCCTGTAATTCTTCTGTCCGCTCTTTCCATTAAATTTTCCATTGTTCTTTACTGGTCCACGTCCATTACCCTTCTGTTTTCTCGAATTTTTCTGTCCGTTCTCATACCTGTAATCGTCCGACATTTGAACATTTGCATTATTTTCTGTTTTCAAATTTGCACCTCCATTTTGGGGCACATTATTTACGTGGAATCGTACCTGCTAAACCATTATGAAATTTTTTACCAAAAGGTACAATTCCCCCTTTCTTATTTCTTCACTACAAATAACATGCTCCTTTTTATTTATATAGAATGTTCCGGATATCCCCTTTTTACGCACACACCCGTGATCCGGAATCCTCATTCTCGCATTCTACAGCTTAATTTTTATAGCTCAATATCAACCTCATCCAGCATCTGCTGAAATACACTGCTTACAGCTTCCAGTTCCAGATCATCTTCTACAAATTCATAACAGGCCTCACTGTCTGTCTCCTCCGAAACATCCTTCATGATATACGCCTGTGCTTCCTCTTCCTGTGAATCCGATACAAGCAGATACGTTTTTCCTCCGATTCTCGCCTGCTCCTCCACAAAAAATTCTACTACTTCACCATCATCTTCTATAAATTTGATTTTATCCATAAATCCCTATTCTAATCCTTTCGAACGATAGTCAAGATATCCCTGTAAAATAAAAATGGCCGCCAACTCATCTACATACTTTCCCCGATTTTCTCTTCGAATCTTACTCTCGATCATCGTACGGTTCGCTTCCACCGTTGTCAGCCGTTCATCCCACATCACAACAGGAAGACCGGTCCGTCTTTCCAGAGTCTTCTTAAACTCCAGCGACTTCTCGGCCCTGTCGCCAATGGTATTATTCATATTTTTCGGGAAGCCCAGAACAATGGACTCCACCTCATACTCCTGAATCAGCGCCTCGATCCTTGCGAGAGTCTGACGGAGCTTGTTTTCCTGTTTTCTTCGTATGATCTCAATGCCCTGCGCGGTGTAGCCAAGCGGATCGCTGATGGCAACACCGACGGTCTTAGAGCCGAAATCCAGTCCCATAATCCTCATATTAACATTCCCAGGACTTATTCTTAATGTACTCTGTCAGCAATTCTTCCACAAGTTCATCACGCTCGACTTTCATGATCATGCTTCGCGCTCCCTTGTGGCTTGTGATATAAGTCGGGTCACCGGACATAATATATCCCACAATCTGGTTGACCGGATTGTAGCCCTTCTCATCCATTGCATTATAAACCAGATTCAGGATTTCCTTGATCGGCACCTCAACCTCTGGTTTTGTTTTAAAAAACTGTGTATGATTTAAATTATGATCTGCCATAAAACTCACGCCCTTATCTAAATATTTTTTTGCTTTTTATTATTCTAATATAAACTGTCAAAAATTACAACCCCACATTCGCGGATAACTCTGTGCACCTGAGCACATGGGGTTTCAGAAAGCCCTGCGCACGGCATACAAGAACATCATTTTGTTTCATACCCGGTTTTCTCTCTACAGCACCTTTGATATATTCTCTTGTATGTCCGATAAAATATTCTTTTCCATTTTCCTGCACGATTTCCTCCAGAAGGATTTCCACCTGTTTTCCCAGAAACGATTCTTCGAACTTCTGTGCCTGACCTTCATGAAGCTTCAGCATTTTGTCGCTTCGGACTGCCTTTGTCTGCTCCGGAATCTGATTGTCCATTGCGGCAGCCTTTGTTCCTTTTCGCATGGAATACTTGAAAATATGTGTTTCATAAAAATCAATCTGTTTCACAAATTCATATGACTGCTCAAATTCTTCCTCCGTCTCCCCCGGAAATCCGACGATCACATCTGTTGTGAGAGCCGGATTTTCATAGACCTTTCTGAGAAGCTGGCACTTCTCGGCGTATTCCTGACTGTCATAGCGACGGTTCATTCTCTTCAGAGTCGCATCACATCCGCTCTGCAGCGACAGATGAAAATGCGGGCATACCTTATGAAGAGAGGCGATTCCCTGGGCAAATTCTTCCGTCACGATCCTTGGCTCCAGAGATCCGAGACGGATTCTGGTGATTCCCTCTACCTGATGAACACTCTGAATCAGAGAAAGCAATGTCTCCTTCTCTTCCCCGGAAAAATCGATTCCGTAAGAGCTCAGATGGATTCCGGTGAGAACTACTTCTTTGTATCCGGCAGCTGCCAAACGCTCTACTTCACGGACAACCTCTTCTCTTCTTCTGCTTCTGACTCTTCCTCTTGCATAAGGAATGATGCAGTAGGTGCAGAACTGGTTGCAGCCATCCTGCACTTTGATATAAGCTCTCGCATGCTCTGCGGTCTTCTCGATCTGCAGCGGCTCATACTCTTTTGTCGTATTGATGTTGATCACGCTGCTGATTTCCTGCTGCGTCTTTTCATATTCCTGCAGAAGCTCCACAATATTCTGCTTCTGATTATTTCCGATTACCAGATCAATAGCCTCATCTGTCTCCAGGCGTTCTTTGTCTGCCTGGACATAGCATCCTGTGGCCGCAACAACAGCCTGCGGATTCATTTTTTTTGCTTTATGAAGCATCTGTCTTGATTTTCTGTCTGCTATGTTGGTAACTGTACAGGTATTGATAATATAGATATCTGCGCCCGGTGCAAAGGGTACGATCTCATATCCCGCATGTTCCAGAAGCTGCTGCATCGCTTCTATTTCATACGCATTTACCTTACATCCCAGATTGTGCAGTGCAACTTTTTTGTTCATTTTGACCCTCATTCTTTCTACATTTTCACTATTTTTAGCAAAAACTTTCGTTGTTTTTACCTTGACTTTTGATATTTGAAATTGTAAGATAACGATAGTAAATAAAAAACATATGGGAGGAAATTTATCATGAAAACAGTACAGATTTCATTAAACTCAATTGATAAAGTAAAAGCATTCGTTAACGAGATCAGCAAATTTGATTGCGATTTCGATCTGGTTTCCGGAAGATATGTGATCGATGCAAAATCTATCATGGGTATCTTCAGTCTGGATTTATCCAAACCGATCGACCTGAACATTCATGCTGATGGCACTGCTCTTGACGAAGTTATGAGCAAAATTGAGCCATACGCTGTTTAATTACTATATTCAATTGAACGTTTCCTGTGGCATAAAAGCCACAGGATTTTTTTCATTCTTTTTTATTCGATGTTAATAATCTCCGTCGTAGAAATCGCCTCTTCCATCAATTGATCAATCTTTTCTTCCAGATGTGTCTCGGAACGTTTGATCACCTTGATATTTGGTTTTGTGACTGGATGCTTCGCCACAAAAATGGTACAGCAGTCTTCAAACGGAAGAATCGATGTCTCATACGTATTGATTTTCAACGCGATATCTACAATATCCTGTTTGTCAAATCCGATAACCGGACGGTAAACAGGCAGGGTGCACACTTCATTGGTCGCGGCAAGGCTGTGCATCGTCTGGCTTGCCACCTGTCCGATACTCTCTCCTGTAATCAGTCCAAGACAATTGCTTTCTTTCGCAAAATGCTCTGCGATCTTCATCATGTAACGGCGCATAATAATCGTCAGCTCGTCATGCGGACATTTCTCATAAATATACAGCTGAATATCGGTAAAGTTCACGACATGCAGACGGATCGGTCCGCTGTATTTTGCTACAAGTTTTGCCAGATCTACCACCTTCTGTTTTGCGCGCTCACTGGTATACGGCGGTGCATGGAAATAAACCGCATCAATCTGCACACCACGCTTGGAAATCATGTAGCCGGCAACCGGGCTGTCAATTCCGCCGGATAACAAAAGCATTGCCTTACCGTTCGTTCCAACCGGCATACCGCCCGGTCCCGGAATCGTCTCGGAATACACATAGATTTTTTCGCGTATTTCCACGCACAGCAGCACCTGTGGCTCGTGAACATCTACATGACAGCCTGCAAACGCATTCAGGATCACACCGCCCAACTCGGCATTCAGCTCCATGGAAGTCATCGGATAATTTTTTCTTCCGCGGCGCGCATGTACCTTAAAGCTCTTGTCAAACTCTCCATACATATCCCGCAGATATTTCACAATATCCTGTCCAAGCTTCTCAAAGCCCTCGTCCTCCAGCACAACAACCGGACAGATTCCGGCAATGCCAAAGACGCGCTGCAAAGCTTCCACTGTCTCATCGTAATCATACGCACTCAGACAGTCCACATAAATTCTTCCCTGCTCTTTTCGTACTTTAAACTCTCCTTCCACCTTTGCAAGTGCAAATTCCATCTGACGCACAAGAGCATCTTCAAAAAGATAACGGTTCTTGCCTTTTAATCCAATCTCCGCATACTTGATCAAAAACGAATGAAATGTCATACTTCTCTCCTTTAATGCCGTGTGAATCTTTTCAGCATCGGCAGTACCTCCTGCAGTACCTGCAGGCAATAGTCAATCTGTTCCTTTGTATTTTCTTCTTCAAAACTGAAACGAACGGTCGCCTCCATCTGTGCTTTCTTCATGCCAAGTGCTGTCAGCGTAGGACTTCCGGCACGTTTATGCGTAGAGCAGGCAGAACCTGCCGATACATAAATTCCCCGGTCTTCCAGCGTGTGAAGCAGCACTTCACTTCTGACACCCAGAAAGCTCGCACTGACAATGTGAGGAGCGCCTTCCATCACCGGCATCCCATTGACAATCACGCCATCTATGTTCTCCAGCCCTTCCACCAGCTGTTGTTTCAGTTCATACATATGAGCAATTTTCTCTTCGAAATTCTCATAGCTCATTTTTGCAGCCAGGCCAAGTCCGGCAATTCCAGGCACATTGTCTGTTCCGGAACGCATTCCGTTTTGCTGTCCGCCTCCTAAAATCTGCGGAATGATACGCACTTTCTCATTGATATACAAAAATCCCACACCCTTTGGTCCGTGAATTTTATGTCCGCTGACAGAGAGCAGATCAATCCCTGCTTTTTTCGGGAAAATACGGTATTTTCCAAACGCCTGAATCGCATCGACATGATACAGTGCCTTCGGACAGTTCTCATGCACCAGTTTCCCGATCTCTTCCACTGGTTCCACCGCACCAATCTCATTGTTGACATACATCGTCGACACAAGGATCGTATCCGGCGTCAACGCCTCTTTCAGCGCATCCATCTTAACAACACCCTGTCCATCCACCGGCAGCACCACCAGATCAAAGCCCTGTTCCTTCAAAAACTGCATCGGTGCAGACACGGCCGGATGCTCGATTTCTGTCGTAATGATGCGATTTCCAACACGCCGGTTCGCCATCGCACCTCCGATCAGTGCCAGATTGTTCGATTCCGTTCCTCCGGAAGTAAACAGAATTTCTTTCTCATTAACTTTCAGTGTTCTGGCAATGCGCTCTTTCGCTTCTTTCACATATGTTTCTGCCTCAACACCTTTTTGATGCATGGAAGAAGGATTTCCATAATCCTCCAGCATCATTTTATATACAAGATCTGCCACCTCTTTATAACAACGGGTGGTGGCAGAATTATCCAAATACGCTTCCATTTAATTAATTCTCCTCCAAATGAAACATCAGAATCGAAAGCACCGCAAGACCCGCCGTCTCCGTCCTTAAGATTCGCTTTCCCAGAGTAATCGGCTGTACCTGATGTTCTGTTGCCTGTGCAATCTCCTCCTCGGAAAATCCGCCTTCCGGACCGATAAATACAGCCACCGACTGTCCCGGAGCAATCTGACTGATGATTTTTTTTGTCGCTGTCATTCCTTCCGCCAGTTCGTAAGGAATCAGTTTGACCTCACAGCTTTGTGCATACTGCAGTGCCTCACGGAAACTGCACACGGAATGCACCTGCGGGATGCGCATTCTCTTTGACTGTTTTGCCGCACTTTCCGCAATCTGCTGCCAGCGTGCCACCTTTTTGGTTGCTTTTTTCTCATCCAGCTTCACAACAGCACGGCTGGTTGCCACAGGAATGATTTCCCACGCTCCAAGCTCCACGGCCTTCTGAATAATCAGTTCCATCTTATCGCTTTTGGGAAGCCCCTGAAACAGATAAATCTTACTGGAAAGTTCCAGCCCGGACTCCTGCACATACATCACGTGCGCCACAATCCCTTCCTGTTTCATTTCTTCTATATAACAGGTATATTCCTGTCGGTCACCGTCACTAATGAGAATCTCATCTTTTATCTTCATACGGAGAACATTTTTGATGTGATTGACATCTGTCCCCGTAATATGAATCTGATGTCCTTCAATCTGGGAAGGCTCTACGAAAAAACGATGCATACTTAACAGCCCTTTCTCGCTGTGACGGATACCCACTCACCCTGGTATGTCACTTCTACAATCTCCAGTCCTGCAGCTTCCACTGCCTGACGAACTTCTGTTTCTTTCATATCAATGATACCGGATGTGATGTACAGGGCACCCGGTTTCATCTGGTTTACGATCACCGGTGTCAGAGGAACAAGAACATCCGCCAGAATATTGGCCACAACAATGTCATATTTTTCGTATCCAACCTGATCCTGTACCTCTTTGTCATCAATAATATTTCCAATCATCATGTCAAAAGCACCTTCCGGCACACCGTTCACCTGGGTATTTTCTGCAACTGCCGACACCGCACATGGATCCAAATCCGTTCCAACCACATGCTTTGCGCCCAGTTTCAGCGCAATGATGCCAAGAATACCGCTTCCTGTTCCAACATCCAGAAGCTCGGTATCCGGTGTTACATATTTTTTGAGCTGACGGATACAAAGCTGCGTGGTTTCATGCATACCTGTACCAAACGCTGTACCCGGATCGATATGAAGAATCATCTTGTCCTCATCTTCCGGCTTGACCTGCTCCCAGGACGGAATGATCAGAATATCATCGACATAAAACTGATGAAAATGCTCTTTCCAGTTGTTGATCCAGTCTTTATCCTCCGTCTCAGACTCCACAATGCTACACTCGCCAAGATTCATATAGCTGGCCATATTTGCAAGTTCTGCACAGATATCGCTCAAAATTGCATCTTTGTCATCCTCCGGATCCAGATAAAAGTTCAGATAAGCCACTCCGTCATCTGCCGGACCTTCCGGCATGATATCGACAAACATCTGCTTTTTATCTTCCTCCGTCAGAGGCTGTTTGTCCTCAATCTCCACACCCTGAATACCAAGGTCTGCCAGCATGGCGATTACCACATCTTCTGCCTCTGTCGTTGTCTTCAGCGTAAATTTATTCCATTTCATATGCTTCACCCTTTCTATATTTATACAAACATTACTACCAGAGGTATCGTAATCACCGACAAAATGGTGCTGACAATAATTCCTCTGGAAAACAGACTTCCATCCACTCCAGCTTCCTCCGCCATCATCAGCGGCATATTTCCGACCGGCATCGCCATGATCAGGATTGTCACGCCATACATCAGTTCATCATGAATAAACGGACGAATCACCATTCCAATCAAAATCGGAAGCAGCACCTGACGAACCAGCACAAACAGATACACTCTCTTGTCGCCAAAGATTTTCTTCAGCGGAGCCTGTGCCAGGTTCACTCCAATGACAATCATACTCAAAAAGGTCGTTGATCTTCCCATGTAATCAAGCGTCGTCTTGACCATCTCGGGTACCTGGAGCTGTGTCAGATACATCAGAATACTCAGCACACAGCTGACACTTCCGATATTGATGATGTCTTTCGGACTCATTTTTGCCTCTCTGCCCGGCTCATCCTTCACAACAAGCATTCGCCCGTATGTATAAATGAGCAAAGTAAAAAATACATTGAATACCAACGCATAGAGAACACCAGATGCTCCCAGCACAGCCGTAATCACAGGATAACCGATAAACCCAATATTTCCAAATATAGACATCATATTGTAATGGCTTCGCTGTCTTTTGGGTGCGCGGATGATGTGAGGAATGACAAGTCCGAGAAGAACCAGTCCAAGATACAGCAAAAATCCAAGAATCGTCACCTGTATCAAATGTTCCTTTGTGATGCTGTTATCCGCATTCCAGATGCTGGTAAACATCAGTGCCGGATTACATACATTTACGACAAGACCAGAGAGTTCCTTCGATGCATTTGCTGTCAGAATGTTCTTTTTTGTCAGCAGATAGCCCGCCATGACAAGAATAAAAATCATGAGCATCTGCTTCATCACCACGAATGTACTCATTTTCTCTCTTCCACACTTTCCCCTTTTTTCATTATCTTATCTATGATACACGAATCTACAAAAAATGAAAAGAGGAAATATCCACAAATTCATTGAAAACCTCTTCGAATCCGACTAAAATAAGAAAACATAAGCAGATTTAAAAATGGAGGACTACAAATACCTATGAAAAATCAAGCAGATTTGAAAAATTTATTAAATGCCATCAACCGAAAAAGCTATCCCGCCTACAAAGACACCCGGGGCAGCTATCAATTCGGCTCATACATTCTCAACATTGACCATGTACAGGGAGACCCGTTCGCTTCTCCTTCCAAAGTAAGCATTCTTGTCAAGGGAGAGCATGCCGCTTTTCCCGCAAATTTATATGACGCCCCACACAAACGCATCGCACTGCAGGATTACCTGACACGACTGTTTCACCAGCGCATTGAAAAATATAATTTCAAAGCAAAAGGCTCCGGCAAAAGCGGCCTCATTGCTATCAGCCGCCCCGGGCAGGAGATTTTAGAGCGCAGTGCCTGCAAGATCACACCGAAAAACGGGGATGTTTTGCTTCGTCTGGAAATCGGCTTTCCGGCCAACGGACGAACCATCAATTCCATGGAGTTGATGAAAATCCTCTACGATTTTCTCCCGGACTGCGTGGAGGAAACCTTGTTTTACAAACGTCTGAACCAAAGACAGGTGACTTCTGTGATCCATCTCGCAGAAGATCAGCAGTATATTCGCGAGCAATTAGACAAACGCGGTCTGGTGGCATTTGTCGCCAATGGTTCTATTTTGCCAAGAGAAAGCGGCGTCTCTTCCCGTCCGATGAAACAGGCAATTCCATTTGTCTCACCTCAGTCGATGGAAGTCACCATGACACTGCCGCACAAAGGAGAAGTAAAGGGAATGGGAATATCCAAGGGTATCACGCTGATTGTCGGAGGCGGCTATCACGGAAAATCTACACTTTTAAAAGCACTGGAGCTTGGCGTGTATAATCATATTGCCGGAGACGGACGAGAATACGTTATCACAAATCCCTCCGCGATGAAAATCCGTGCTGAAGACGGACGAAGCATCCGAAACACAGACATCTCCATGTTTATCAACAACCTTCCGAATAAAAAGGATACTGCTTCCTTCTGCACCGAGGATGCCAGCGGCAGCACCTCACAGGCAGCCAATGTCATCGAGGCGATTGAGTCAGGCACAACGCTCTTTCTCATCGACGAAGACACCTGCGCGACTAACTTTATGATTCGTGATGAGCTGATGCAGCGCGTCGTGCACCGCGACCAGGAACCAATCACGCCATTTATCGAGCGAGTGCAATCTCTGTATCAGCAACAGGGGATTTCCTGCATCATGGTTGCCGGAAGCTCCGGTTCCTACTTCCACGTAGCAGACTCCATCATCCAGATGGATCGCTATATTCCAAAAGAAATCACCGCATTTGCAAAAGAAGAAGCCAGCCGTTTCCCGGGACTGGACATTCCTTCGGACGATGTTATTCTTCCGGACTTTCGCAGAACGCCAAAGGCAGGACGGGAATTTAAGGGAAATGACCGCATCAAGATGAAGACACTTGGCAAAGATGCCTTTTCCCTGAACCGGGAAACCGTTGATTTGAGATATGTCGAGCAGCTCGTCGACAGCGAGCAGACCACCGCACTTTGCTATATGCTCAAATATGCCATGCTCCACTACTGCGATGGAAGACATACACTGACGCAAATCGTAGACACACTTTTAAAGCTGGTGGAGACGAAAGGACTGGAATCACTGTCAGACGGCAGTTATCTGTCCGCAAATCTGGCAATGCCAAGGCGACAGGAAGTTTTTGCATGCTTTAACCGTTATCGAGGATAAAAATTAGGATTAAGGAGTTATCTATTCCCGATATGCTCCTTAATCCTAATTCCTTTTTTATTTATTAAAATTATTTTAATAATACAATACTCTCATACGGTCTCAGAACCTTCCAATCACCTTCCAGCTTTCCACGATTGTAATTGCTGATCAGGCACTCATATCCTGTGCAAGAGATAACTTCTGCCAATAATATCTCCCTGGCCGAAAAATTATTCAATACAATCACTTCCTGGCCATCCAATGATCTTTTATACGCAAAAACTTCTGTCTGTTCCTGAAAGAGAAATTCAATGCTGCCATCCTGAATGACTTTATATTGTTTTCTTAAGTCTACAAGTTTCCGATAATAATTAAGAATGGAGTCCTCATCCTTATCTTCATCCTCAACATTGATGTACTTATGATTTACCGGTATCCCAATCCATGGTTCTTTCTCTGAAAATCCCGCATACTTCCCGGAATTCCACTGCATTGGAGATCTGCCATTGTCTCTTGAGCGCTGACCAAGTATCTCCAAAGCCTCTTCCTTTGTTTTCCCTGATTCCAACAATATATGATAATAATTAATACTTTCTACATCCCTGTATTCGCAGATTTCTTTATATCCAGGATTCGTCATTCCCAGTTCTTCACCCTGATAAATATAGGGAGTCCCCCTTAACATATGGATACACGTTGCAAGCATTTTTGCTGATTCTTTCCAGTACTTCTTCTCATTTCCCAAACGTGATACAATTCTTGGCTGGTCGTGATTACACCAGAAAACAGCATTCCATCCGTTTTCTTTCTCCATCTCTGTCTGCCATGTTTCAAACAATTCTTTCAGTCGTTGATAATCCGGATCCATCAATTCCCATTTATTTCCGTCTTTATAATCCACCTTCAGATGATGAAAATTAAAGCACATGGAAAGTTCTTTTTCATCAGGATTCGAATACTTAACACAATGCTCCAGACTTGTTGAAGACATTTCTCCTACAGTAATCATATCTTCTATTCCGGTATCCGCAACCAATTCTTTCAAAAATTCATGGACATGCGGTCCATCTGAATAAAATCTTCTTCCATCTCCAATTGTATCATTCTCAAATATCTTTGGCTTGGAAATCAGATTGACTACATCAAAACGGAATCCTTTCACGCCTTTTTCTTTCCAGAATCGAATGACTTCTTTTAATTCTTCTCTCACATCTGGATTGTTCCAGTTTAAATCTGCCTGTGTCACATCGAACAAATGGAGGTACCATTTTTTTAAGGATGGCACGTATTCCCATGCAGATCCACCAAATTTAGACTGCCAATTAGTAGGAGGCATATCTGGTTCCCCATCTTTAAAGATGTAATAATCCATATACTTCTTGTCACCAGACAAGGCTTTCTGAAACCATTCGTGTCGTGTAGATGTATGATTGAATACCATATCAAACATAAGACCCATACCACGTTCTTCTGCCCTTGCAATAAGCTCTTCCACATCTTCCATCGTTCCAAAAAGTGGATTAATCTTCTGATAATCTTCGACATCATATCCGTTATCATTTAAAGGCGATACAAAAAATGGTGTACTCCAAATATAATCGACTCCAAGACTTTTGATATAATCCAATTTACTGATGATTCCCTGTATATCGCCGATTCCATCTCCATTGCTATCGCAAAATGATTTAGGATAAATCTGATAGATTGTACTTTGTTTAAAATTGTTCATAACTACCTCTTATTCAAATTCTGCCACAACAGTTACATTTGCCTGCGCATTTATTCCTGCCATAAAACTGATTTTTTCAACCTCTGCCTGCTCCGTAATCACACATACCGTTGTATCCGGATATCCTGCTTTTTTGATTTTATCTCTGTCAAACTGAATCAATGGTGTTCCTTCTTTTACTTTCTGACCTTCTGTAACCAGATACTGAAATCCGTCTCCTTTCATATTGACGGTATCAATGCCAATATGAAGCAATAGTTCCACTCCATTGTCCAACGTTAAACCACAGGCATGTCTGGAATCCTGCATCAGTACACTGACTGTCGCATCCGCTGGAGCATACAAAATATTATCTTCAGGAATAATCGCCATTCCTTCTCCCATAAATCCCTCTGAAAACACGCCATCGTTTACGTCTTTTAATGTAATCACTTTTCCCGTAAGAAACGCCTTTAAATTTTTTATCTTTTTTTCTTCATCTACTGCAATAATTGTTTCACTGTCTTTTTCTTCATCCGTTGTCTGGGTAGTAGCTTTGCAAGTATCCTGCAATTTTTTCTTACCCACAATTGTTGTCAATACAAAAGGTACCACAACAGCAATCACCATACAAATTGCAAAACTTCCCATGGAATCCGGTTTAATCGAAAGAATGCCGGGAAGTCCTCCAACACCAATTGCATTTGCTGTTGTTCCCATTGCCACGCATACGACTGCCGCACACGCAGAGCCAATCATTCCGCATATAAACGGAAATACATGTTTTAAATTCACACCAAAAATAGCCGGTTCTGTTACTCCAAGATAACAGGAAATACAAGCTGGCACATTTACTTCCTGTGCTTCTGCATTTTTTCTTTGAAGTGCGATCATTCCCAAAACAGCTGAGCCCTGTGCAATATTTGACAACGCGATCATAGGCCACAGCATGGTTCCGCCATAGTCTGCGATCAACTGTAAATCAATAGCATTTGACATATGATGAAGCCCGGTAATCACCAGTGGAGCGTATACAAAACCAAAAACAGCTCCAAAAATAACTTTAAAGGAACCTGTAATCCCTGCATAGACAACAGCCGAAATCGCTGAACCAATTTTCCATCCAACAGGTCCAAGTACAAAATGTGCAGCAACAACTGCCAACAGTAAACTACAAAATGGAACAACAATCATAGATATTACCTGCGGTGTTATCTTTCGAAAAAACTTTTCCAGATAAACCAGTGTTAACGCAGCTAAAATCGCAGGAAGAACCTGAGCCTGATAGCCAATCATATTTACTTTAAAAAATCCAAAATCCCATGCAGGAATATCTGCTGCGGCAGTTCCCGCCACAGCATATGCATTCAACAGCTGTCCCGAAACTAACGTAAGACCAAGTACAATTCCAAGCATCTGTGTCGTCCCCATTTTCTTTGTCACAGACCAACAGATTCCTACTGGCAACATATGAAATACCGCTTCACCAATCAACCACAAAAAGCTGTCCATTCCTGACCAGAACTGACTGATATCACATAACGTCTTTGTACCATTCTCAAACAAATACAAACTGTCAATACAGTTTCTGAATCCCAATATCAAACCGCCCGTAATAATCGCCGGAATTAATGGAGCGAATATCCCAGCCAGCACTGCAACAATTCTTTGTAATATATTCTGATTCTGTTTTGCCGCTTTCTTTACAGCATCTTTCGAAACGCCCTCAACTCCAGAGACAGCAATAAAATCATTATAGAAATCTGCTACAGTATTTCCAATGATCACCTGAAACTGTCCTGTCTGTGTAAAGCTTCCCTTTACCACTTTCATGGCCTCAATTTTCTCAATATCTGCCTTTTTCGGCTCATGAAGCACAAATCTCATTCGTGTCATACAATGAGACACCGCTGCAATGTTCTCTCTGCCACCAATCAACCGCAATAATTCTTTTGCGTCTTCCGCATACTTACCCATTTTTCTCCTCCTACTTTTTCTTTCCTTTTATCTTGTTTAAACAAGTTCTGTATATTATATACCACACTTGTTTAAACATGTCAATATCATTTTCAAAATTTGTTTAAACAAGTTGCATGCATCGACTTCTGTACTTGACTTTCTCATAGTATGAATTATAATAAAACTATATGTTTAAACAAGTAGGAGTGATTCATCATGCCAAAAGCCAAATACGTTGAAATATATCAGGATTTAAAAAATAAAATAGAAACAGGAGAATATGAATTTCAGGAACTTCTTCCTTCAGAAAATCAATTAATCGTAACTTATGACTGTTCACGAAATACCATAAGAAGAGCAATCAGCACTCTGGTCACAGATGGATATGTGCAGACTATGCAGGGAAAAGGCGTGCGCAATATTTTTCAGCCAACGATTCAGACTTCTTTTACCATCGGCGGCATTGAATCATTTAAAGAATCTGCGATTCGAAATCATCAGGTTCCAGAAACAAAAGTTCTGTACTTTACAGAAATTATTGCAGATAAAAAAATAGCCCATCGAACAGGTTTTCCTGTAGGTGCTGAATTATACTACCTTCAACGCCTTCATTATCTTGACGGGACAGCTCTTATTCTAAATCACAATTACTTTTTAAAAGATGTAGTCACCAATCTTACAAAGAAGATTGCAGAGAATTCTATTTATGAATATTTGGAGAATGTACTGCACATTTCCATTGTAAACAGCAAAAGAGTAATGACTGTTGAAAAAATGACCGAGATTGATGAAAAATATCTGAATTTGGGTGATTATAATTGTCTTGCTGTCGTCAGCAGTCAAACTTACAACAGTGATGGAGTCATGTTTGAATATACCCAATCCCGCCACCGTCCAGACTATTTCCGTTTTCAGGATAACGCAGTAAGACGCATTATATAAACTTCTTTCGTCAACAATATCAGGGGTAAAAATTAAGGGGGCTTTACGCCCCCTCTTTCTTGTGTGTTTACGCCTCGTCAATCGCTTTTCCGATATCATGACGCATATATTTGTTGGAGAAAGAAATCCACTCGGTTGCAGCGTAAGCATTCTTACGTGCTTCTTTCAGATCACTTCCCTTTGCTGTGATACCAAGAACACGTCCTCCGTTTGTGACGATCTGGTCACCGTCGAATTTTGTTCCGGCATGGAAACAGTAATATCCGTCTTTGTCCTTGAAGTTCTCAAATCCGCTAATCGGAATACCCTTCTCGTATTTGACCGGATATCCTTCCGAAGCCAGTACAACACAGACTGCTGCATTGTCCTCAAACTGCAGATCTACCTCGTCCAGCTTGCCTTCCAGACATGCCTCAATGACTTCGATGATATCATTTTTCATACGAGGAAGCACCACCTGCGCTTCCGGATCACCGAATCTCGCATTGTACTCCAGTACTTTCGGTCCGTCTGCTGTCAGCATCAGTCCAAAGAAAATGATTCCTGTGAATGGACGGCCCTCTGCTGCCATGGCATCTACCGTTGCCTGGTATACATATTTGTTGCAGAAATCTTCTACTTCTTTTGTATAGAACGGACTTGGAGAGAAGGTTCCCATACCACCGGTATTCAGTCCGGTGTCGCCGTCGCCAGCTCTCTTGTGATCCTGTGCGGAAGTCATCGTCTTAATTGTCTTTCCGTCTACGAAAGATAACACAGATACCTCACGGCCTGTCATAAACTCTTCAATTACCATCGTGTTTCCGGAATCACCGAACTTCTTGTCCAGCATGATTTCCTGCACGCCTGCTTTTGCCTCTTCCAGCGTATTGCAGATCAATACACCTTTGCCGAGTGCCAGTCCGTCTGCCTTCAAAACAATCGGAAATTTGGCTGTCTCCAGATATTCCAGTGCTTTCTGAGGATCGTCAAAATTCTCATACGCAGCGGTAGGAATGTTGTATTTTTTCATCAGATCTTTCGAAAATGCCTTGGAACCTTCCAGAATGGCTGCATTTTTTCTCGGTCCGAACACGCGCAGTCCTTCTGCCTCAAACGCATCGACAACGCCGCCTACCAGCGGGTCATCCATACCAATAATCGTCAGATCAATTTCATTTTCTTTTGCAAAAGCAACGAGTTTGTCAAACTCCATCGCACCGATGTTGACGCACTCTGCATACTCTGCAATTCCGGCATTGCCCGGTGCGCAGTAAATCTTTGTTACCTTCGGGCTCTTTGCGACACTCCATGCAATGGCATGCTCTCTTCCGCCGCTTCCTACAATTAATACTTTCATTTGTCTTTTACTCCTTTATCTTCACCAGGCCATCGACAACTTCGACTTTTCCATTTGCAATCAAATCAATAGCCTTTGGCATAATGATCCATTCTGCCTGCTCCATCACCCTGCGCTGTAATACCTCAGGTGTATCACCCTGCTGCACTTCCACAGCCTTCTGCAGAATGATCGGACCGGTATCGGTTCCCGCATCCACAAAATGAACGGTCGCACCTGTCACCTTCACGCCTCTTTCAAGAACACCTTCATGCACTTTCAGGCCATAGTAGCCGGTTCCGCAGAAAGATGGAATCAGTGCCGGATGAATGTTGATAATCTTATTTGGATAAGCATCGACCATACATTTCGGAATTACCACAAGACAGCCTGCCAGAACAACAAGATCAACACCATAAGACTGAATGGTATCTAAAAGAGCCTGGTTAAATGCCTCTCTGTCTGCAAAGTTTTTCGGTGATACGCATTTTGCTTCAATTCCATGCTTTTTCGCACGTTCCAGGGCATAGGCATTCGCATTGTTGCTGATCACAACCTCGATCTTGGCATTGGTGATCGTACCCTGGTCAATCCCGTCTATAATCGCCTGAAGATTGGTTCCGCCTCCGGACACCAGAACTGCCATTTTTAGCATAAGGTCACTCCCTTTTCGCCTTCTTCAATCTTACCAACTATATATGGTGTCTCGCCTGCAGCTTTGATCGCTTCCATTGTCTTATCAACGTCAGCAGCATCTACTGCTACAATCATGCCAAGTCCCATGTTGTATGTATTGTACATCATCTGCTCGTCGATGTCCCCTGTCTTTGCCATCAGCTTGAAGATTGGAGGAACCGGATAACTGTCTTTCTCTACGACTGCACGTGTTCCTTCTCTTAACATTCTCGGAATGTTCTCATAGAATCCGCCGCCTGTGATATGGCTGCAGGCTCTTACGCGAACGCCAGCTTCTTTGATGCTTCTTAAAGCCTTCACATAAATCTTTGTCGGAGCAATCAGAGCCTCACCAAGTGTTGTTCCCAGTTCATCATAATAAGTATCCAGAGATTCTTTTGTCATCTCAAATACTTTACGAACGAGAGAAAAACCGTTGCTGTGAACACCGGAGGAAGCCATACCGATCAGAACATCGCCTGCTTTGAGGTCTTTTCCTGTGATCAAATCTTTCTCGTCTACCACACCAACTGCAAATCCAGCCAGATCGTACTCATCTTCCGGATAGAATCCAGGCATCTCTGCTGTCTCGCCGCCGATCAAAGCTGCGGAAGACTGCTGACATCCTTCTGCTACGCCACTGACGATTGTTGCAATTTTTTCAGGAATGTTCTTGCCACATGCAATATAGTCCAGGAAAAACAGAGGTTCTCCTCCGGCACATGCAATATCGTTTACACACATGGCAACACAGTCGATACCTACGGTATCATGTTTGTCCATAATAAATGCAAGTTTCAGCTTTGTACCAACACCGTCTGTACCGGATACCAGAGTTGGTTTCTCCATATCTTTGAATGCTCTCATGGAAAAAGCACCGGAGAATCCTCCGATATTGGTCAGTACCTCAGGACGCATCGTTTTTTTAATGTGTTCTTTCATTAACTCTACTGATTTGTATCCGGCTTCAATATCAACGCCTGCTTTCTTATAATCCATAACGTTCTCCTTTATCTTATATATTCTTTTTATTTTCCGTAATTTTTATATCCTTTTTCCTGCAGAATCATGTCTTTGGCTTCTACCTGATTTTTCAGATGCTCTGAATATTTTTTGAGTCTGTCAAGAAGCTCAGGATCTGACATCGCCAGCATTTTTGCTGCCAGAATTCCTGCGTTGGCACCGCCATTGATTGCAACGGTTGCTACCGGAATTCCGCTTGGCATCTGAACGATAGAATAGAGAGAATCTCTTCCTCCCAGTGAAGTTGTATGCATTGGAATTCCAATGACCGGCATCGGGAAAATTGCTGCACACATACCCGGCAAATGAGCTGCCATTCCTGCGCCTGCGATAATTACCTTAAAGCCCTTCTCCTCTGCTGTCTTTGCATAGTCAAAAAACACATCCGGTTCTCTGTGAGCAGAGATGATTCTCATCTCGTAATCAACTCCGAGCTCATCCAACACAGCGGCTGCTTTTGCCATAATCGGCATATCCGAGTCGCTTCCCATTACAATTCCTACTTTTGGCATGGTAATCTCTCCTTTTCTGTCATATGTGAAAAAATTTGCTATTTTATAGTATTCTCTTTAACGTTTTCATTTTAATTGTGCTGTCTAAATATGTCAATAACAATATTTTTAAGTCCATCTAATTTTTATTTCCTTACTTTTCAAGGCTCGTACACCTGTCCGAAATCGTATGGGCACCACTTTCCTCGTCAACGTAGCACTTTCAAACGGCAAAGTTTGACTTGAGGACTTCCGAACAGCCATTTGCACAGGGAAGGCTTTCCACATCAAGTGCGATCTCTCCGCTTGTGCAGTCAACCTGTTGATTTTCTTGTTTGGCTGCGCCGCCTATGGATTGCTTTTCAAACGAACTCGCGCCCTGCGCTCAAACAGTGTTTTCAAAGCAATCGCTGTGCTCGTCCGGGAGGGATACCACCACACAGGCATTTGGAGAAATTTTCGCAGATTTTTCGAGCATAGCGATTGCTCGCGACGCACTGTTTGAGCGCAAAGCGCGAGTTCGCGGCAAGAGCAATCCATAAGCGGCGCAGAAAAAGCAAGAAAATCGACATGCCTGTACGGTGGTATCCCTCCCGGGCGAGTGCAGGTCATGTGGAAAGACTCCGGAAGTTATCGACCCGAAAACCGTGCCATTGGGAAGTGTTCCGTTGACCAGGAAAGCGATGCCCCTACGACCTGAGGCTAATCCATGAGTGGAAGGTTTAATTCTTCGGTTCCCGGAAGTGTAAATTTGCCATTCTCAATGATGGAGATTTCTCTGCCGTCTTTCGTGATGACGCGAATGTATTCCAGTTCTTCATATGGAATTGTGATATCGGTATGGCATCCCATATAAGCCCTCCCCGGATCTTCTTTGCGCAGGATTGACACTTCATTGTCCCTGGCAATGATTTCCCTGCCATCCGGATTAAAGACAGCCGTATCTTCCGACCAGCTGTAGCAGGTATCTCCGACTGCAAAATGCGGTCCCATCTTTTCCGCGATCAGAATCGGCAGCTTGTCCTGAATGTGATACTTCTGTGCCATGGCATACGCCGTCGTATTTGTTCCGATTGCGAACTCGCCAAGCGGAAGGGACTCATGGTGAAACAGCACATTGTCCAGAATGTAATTTCTATTTTCTTCTTCCTGCTCAAAGTTGCTGCAGGAATACTCTGCCGTCATTCCATCCCGGAACACGATTTTGAGATTTTTGTACAGCAATTCGTCCAGATAGACCTGGCTGACGTGGAGCACACCGTTGGTTCCGGTCAAAAGCGGCGAAGTAAATACCTCTCCCACCGGAATATTAACATCTGCCACACAGTTTTCAAAATTCGTCTGTTTCGTCACATTCTCCAGCGGATGCAGCTGCACATAAAGATCGGTCTCATTCGCGCCACAGCCTTTGATGTGTACTTTTTCACCCTGATCCAGTGCCTCGATCAAAGTCTGCTGAATTTTCTCATATAACTGATAATCTAATGTATTGATCTTCACCGTTTCTTTGAACAATTCCTCGAAATTTTCTCCGATTTCCGGCACCGGATACGCAATGATCGTAAAGCTTCTCTCTTCTCCTTTGATGTAGCGATTCGTGATTTGTCCCATCTCACTGCTGCATTTGACCTGGAGTTTCTGCTGTTCCGGGCTCAATTTCAAGCTTTGCGGTTTTGCCTGCGGTGTAAAAGGAGTCTCCCCAAAAATCTCAATGCAGGCCGGTCCTCCATGCTGACGCGCCAATTCCTTATGCTGTTCATAACAATTCTGCGCCACACGCAGTTTACGATGAACAAAATCCTCATCCAGAAACAACGCACAATCATCCTTGTGATCGTACTCATACTGTTTGTTTGGAATTGCACCATAGTATCCAATGCGAAGATGCTGTCTCTTATTCACCACATGCACAGCACTTCTGAAAATCGTAGGCTGCAGTCCCATCTGGGCAAACTGTTCCATAGCAGCCTTTACCATTCGCTCAAATCCAAGGCAATAGCGGATATTGACAGTTTTCTTTTTCTCCAGCGGCTTTCTTCCATTGACAAATCCAATGCGGTATCCTTCTGTATACGTTCTTGCCATGCTGTCGATTTCTTCCTGCGACATCGAGGCAAGATAACGTGCCACTCCAATCTCATTGTCTGACACATACTCTCCGTATTCATAGAGATAGTCGACAGACTGCAGATCACTGTTTTGAATGATATCTGCCGCAAAGGAATACTGTGGATCTATATTTTCCAGAATCCGTCTGCCGACCATTTCTTCACTGTAATCGCTGACATACCAGTACAGGATTTCCCGCAATTCTTTCAGTGATGGAAGTTCTTCCTGACAAAAAGCACTGTAGATTTCCAAAAATAATTCCTGGCAGACTGTCATATCCCACAGACGTTTTTCTGCAACAAAAGCCGTCATGCCCCGCAGTTCTGCGTAAAGGAAGCAAAGATACGGCCCATACTGTCCCAGTGTTTTCTCTGCATAAACCGGATTTCCATAACTTTCTTCGTAATGCTCCGGTAAAATGTCTTCATAGATTCTGTAATTGTAGTTTTGTTTTTCTTCCAGAGATGCCTCCTTTGGCGGACGTTCTGTCACAAGGCAGAGAAATTCTGCCACACGCTGAAAATATGCCTGATAAGGCATGATCACTTCCTTCTCTTGTCTAATATCCCGAATTCTTTCTCTGGATAGTTCATACCGCTCTTTTAAAATATCTTCCATATTATGGTTCTATATTTCCTTTCTCAATGTTTCTGTCAATAATCTGTTCTATATATTCGTTGATCCTCTTTGAGCCTTTCGATGTCTTTCTGTTTCGTTTTTCAATGTTTGCCCGTTTGACCTGATGCTCTTTCCAGCCCTTTCCATCGGCTGCATCGTTGAGTAAAAGCGGCTGAAAATTATCCATCACGTGCGCAAATCTTGCTTCCGGTGTCTCATATTCCTCAAATTCATCCCAGAGGCCTCGAAATTCCTGTCTCTGATCTTTTGGAAGCATTCCGAAAATCCGGTCGGCTGCCTTTTGCTCCCTCTCATGCGCAGTCGCCTGCGCTGCCTCATCGTAAGCATAGCTGTCACCGGCATCAATCTCTACCAGATCATGGATCAACAGCATTTTCACGACCTTCAAAATATCCACCGGTTCATTGGAATATTCCGCCAGAATCACCGCCATCAACGCGGCATGCCAGGCATGTTCCGCATCATTTTCTTTTCTGCCTCCGTCTGCCAGCCATGTCTGCCGGAAAATATTTTTGACTTTATCAATCTCTACCGCAAAAGCAGCCTGCTGTTCTAACCGTTCCATTTCTTTCACCTTCCTCTCAAACTCCCATCAAATACAAGCCAAGCCATCCGATCATAATCATCCCGTTGGCCACTGCTCCCACCTTACTATACGTATGCCTCCGATTCTCATGAGCCATTCCTTTGAGTCCTTGTATAAATCCATAAACAGCCAGCAGTGTTGCACATACGCTCATTCCACCCATCACCGGTCCAGCGGCTCCTTTTCCTCCGGAAACACAGGAAACCACCACCGCAGCGACAAAAAGAGCCACAGAAACGCCCGCAAGTACGGTTGCCAGACAACCTTCTTCCGCCTCTTTTTGTCTGGCAAACGCATATCTATATCTCTTCGCCATGATACCACCTCCTGACTTTATTACATGCCATAAATAACAGACATCCCAGAAATGCTCCCAGTGTATTCAAAATCAGATCATCCACGTCAAAGCTTCCAACCCTGGTAATCAACTGAACCGTTTCCACCAGAAGGCTTCCCAGAAATCCCGTTGAAGTCACAAACAGAAGATTTTCTGTCTTTTTGCTGATAATCGGCAGAATAAATCCATATGGAATAAATCCAATCACATTGCCGAAAATATTAGTAAATACAGCCAGCACTCCCAGCTGCTCCCGATAGATCCAAAATCTCCGAATTTCCACAAACGGCATCAGATTGTAACGATACTCCCTCTCTTGTGAAGGCACTCTTCCATATCCTTCTGCAAAAAACAGAAAATACACAAGGAGTACAATATAAAGACAGAACAAAACCATGCCAAACGCACGTATTTTTTTCTTCGTTCCTGTTTTCAACTTTTTAACCTCTTACTTTTTTATAGTTCAAAAGAGCCGCTGCACAATGTTTCTGTAGCATAAGCATTTTCATTTGTGCAGCAGCCCCTTTTATTCTTTTTCCTGAGATCAAATCATAATCTCATACTTTTTTTTGATCAATTTTGCCCCATTTATAATCAATATGATTCCGGCAGCCACACCGGTCACCAACACAACAACGCCAACAGCCAACGTGCCGCCGCCGATGCGCGATAAACTCTTATACAATTTTTCGTTCATAAGCGCCTCCTCTAGCGAGCACCGTACTGTTCATAATACGCATCAATGGCAGCTTTGAGGGTATCATCGATGACCACCTCACCGTTGCACTCTTTGTTGTACAGACACTCCACAACTTCCTCCATCGTCACGATGGCCGCTGTGTCAAATCCATACAGATCTTTGATCTCATCCAGTGCACATTTTTCTCCGCCTTTTCCGACTTCCATACGGTTGAGAGATACCATCAGTCCCTTTACCTCTACATTCGCCTGACTTTTCAGAATCGGGAATGTCTCTTCGATGGACTTTCCGGATGTTGTCACATCTTCAATGATGACCACACGGTCTCCGTCCTGCAGCTTGCTTCCGAGCAAAATACCGGTATCTCCATGATCTTTTACTTCTTTTCTATTAGAACAGTAACGGATATCCTTTCCGTACAGTTCACTGATTGCCATTGTTGTCGCAACAGTCAGCGGGATTCCTTTGTATGCCGGTCCAAACAGGACATCAAAATCCAATCCATAATTGTCATGAATTGCCTTTGCATAATACTCTCCCAGTTTACGAAGTTGTGTTCCTGTCACATAAGCACCTGCATTCATAAAAAACGGGGATTTTCTTCCACTCTTTAATGTAAATTCTCCAAACTTGAGCACCTTGCTCTCTACCATAAATTCAATGAATTCCTGTTTGTAGCTTTCCATCGTCAATCAAACCTCCTGTATCAAAAGACTGTTCGCCTTCTATTGTTTTTCCTATTCATCTTCATGAAATATGTTTTTATTCTACCATATCATTTCCAAAATAACAATTATTAAGTAGTCAAAAAGACCGAAAACCCTTTTTTGAGGGTTTTCGGTCTTTACAAAAACAGATGTCAATCAAGATCATCGATATCTTGCTATTATTTGTCTAATTTGCAAATCATTGCCAGAATGCGTCCGGCACAGCTTCGAATTTCTTCTTCGGTAAGCCATCCCTGTGCATATGCCTCACGAATATTCGCATCATCATTTGCATTTCCCGGCATAATGATATCATTTCCTGCCGCCGCACACTTCCATGATACACTTCCATCCGCCGGACATGTCGTATTCCAGTCCGACATGATGGCACCTTCAAATCCCCATTCTTCGCGTGCAACTGTCGTACACAAATCTTTGCTGTTTGCTGCATGCACGCCATTAATCAGATTGTAGGAAGACATAATGGCAACTGGATTACTCTCTTTTACTGCAATTTCAAATCCACGAAGATAAATCTCTCTGAGCGCACGTTCCGATACACAGGCATCCACTCCCATACGATTGTCTTCCTGATTGTTGCAGGCAAAATGTTTGATGGTGACACCGCATCCGCCCTTGCTCTGCACTCCTTTTGTTACAGCTGCCGCCATGACGCCGGACAACAGCGGATCTTCCGAATAATACTCAAAATTACGACCACACAGCGGATTTCTATGAATATTCATGCCTGGTGCCAGCCATAAATCTACCTGAAATTCTTTCATCTCCACAGCGATTGCTTCGCCAAATCTCTGCATGAGATCTTTATCCCAGGTCTGTGCCAGCGCTGTTCCTACCGGAAATGCTGTACAATACTGATAATAGATATCGGCGCCTTCATGATTCTCCATCGGCTCTAAAAAGCCATTTTCCAAAGACCCGAGAACACCAACACCGTAAACATGATCGGTTTCTCTGTCCACCTCATAGCTCTGGCGAAGTCGAAGTCCTGCAGGTCCATCTGCCATAATCAGGGAACGCATACCATATTTTTCTTCCAATGCCTCTGTTGTCTCTCCGGCAGACCCCGGCACACGAATTCCTGCTGAACCCAATGTGCTGGCTCCCTGTGTGATATTTCCATACAGAAGCGGTATCAGTTCTTCCACAGACTGCTCTGTAGCCATCTGTGTCTGGAACTCTTTCTTTTTCTCTTCCTTCGGTGTAAACAAAACTTTTAAAATTTCGTTTTTCTTCGCATTTTTTAACCAGTCTGCTTTGGCAGTCAAAGCAGGTTTTTCAAATTCTGCGAATTCAATTTTTCTCGGACATATAGCCTGTGTCTTCTCAAGAACCATTTGCTCAGATATATCCAGCACTGCTACGAGCTGCAGATCCGCGGAATGTTTTCCAATCCAGATGCCGTATACTCCGCCGTCCATGTACCACGCATGCAGTTCTTCCGAAAAGCTTGCCAGCTGCTTTTGCTCGATCAAAATAGTTACTTTTTGTTCTTCCTTTGGCTGTAAGACAGATGTCTTTGCAAACCCTGCCAGTCTGTGATACTCTTTTGCCTCTCCATTCTGAGGAAGTGTCACATACACCTGCACAACTTCGCGGCCGGCATAAGCATCCCCTGTATTTTTCACCATCACATCAATTTCAATGCCAGAATCTTTCACCCGCAGTTCTTCAAACTTCATCTCAAATGAAGTATAGGAGAGTCCGTATCCAAAAGGAAACAGAGGTTCTACACCAAAACTGTCAAAATAACGGTATCCTACATAGATGCCTTCTTTGTATTCTTCCGTCTCTAAATTCCCATTCAAATAACTGAAAGTTTCGGCACAGGGATAATCCTCATACCGTTTTGCCCATGTTGCCGTCAGTCTTCCTCCCGGAACCGTCTTACCAAGTAAGACATCCGCAACCGCATGTCCGCCTTCCTGACCGGGCTGAGAAATCTGTAAAACGGCCTTGATGTTCTGTGCCTGCTGCAAAATTTCTGTCAGTTCCACAGGACCTCCGGCATTTAAGATCAATACGGTCGGGACATTCTCCTGATTCAGATACAGAATGTCCTCCCTCTCTCTTTTGCTCAAATAATAATCGCCTTCTATCCTACGTCGATCCTTTCCTTCACCGGAAATACGGCTGATGACATAAACTGCAGCCTCTGCATGTTCGATATCCTGCTTTGACACCGGGCGTCCTTCCGGCAAAACAAACGGATTCGCTGCGTATGCATCAAACACATTTTCTACACCTTTGGCATCCTCCAGCACTTTTTCTTTCCATTCGTTCCTGGCATTTGTGTATCGACATTCATAGTCTGCAAGCCAGTTTTCACTTGTAATCGATACACCGGCCTCTTTTAACCCTTCGTAGATTGAAATATTTTCCCGGTTGTTGACATCACCGGAACCGATGCCACCTTTTACTGTTTTCCCTGCACCACATCCCAGTAATACAATCGATGTTGATTCTTTGAGTGGAAGCAGACCTTCATTTTTCAATAAAACCATTCCCTCTGCCGCCATTTCCCTGACCAGACGACTATGAGCAATTTCTCTCTGTGAAGGCTGCTGTTTTAATGTTCCGCTGTGAACCCAATTCTTTCTTTCCATAATTCCCTTTCTTTTTCCTGACATCATGAAATGTACTGACAAAGAAACCTACATTCCAATGCCAGTACATTCGTCATTTTTTTGTTTTATTTTTATTCTTTTACACCACCGAGTGTAACACCTGCAATGATGTATTTGGAGAGAAGCAGATAAATGATAATGATCGGCACAATTGCTACTGTGATCATCATGTAAATTTTGGCCATATCAAAGTTCATGTAATCTGCGCCTCGAAGTGTTGCAATCAGAACCGGAACAGTCATTTTGTTCTTGGACTGAATAACCAGAGCCGGAACGAAGTAGTTGTTCCAGGAACCGACAAAGGTAAAGATTGCCTGCACGGCGATTGCCGGTTTCATGATTGGAAGCACAATCTGATTAAAAATCCGGAATTCTCCGCAACCGTCAATTCTTGCGGCCTCTACCAATGACAGCGGGAGGGAAGACTGGAGATAACTGTACATAAAGTAGAAGACCGCCGGGGAGGCAATAGATGGAATAATCAGTGGAAGCAAGGAGTCATACATCCCCATATTTGTGATCAAACGCAAAAATCCCATTGCCGTAACCTGTGTCGGCATAACAAGGATTGCCATAATAAACGTAAAGGCAACTTTTTTCAATTTAAAATCATATGCATACAGACCATATGCAGTCAATGATGAAAAATATGTACACAGTGCTGCCGAACAGCCAGATACAATCACGCTGTTGATAATACCACGAAACATCGGGAATGTTCCATCATTTGCCACATTTTTTAAATTTTCCAGAAAATATTTACCCGGCAGTGCCGAAAATCCTTTCTGCAGGTCTGCATGAGAACGTGTCGCATTTACAATCAGAATATAGAAGAAGAACAGACACATAAAGGACAAAAGAATCAAAACGATATGTGCAAAAATGCTCTGTCCTCGCTTTTCTTTTTTTGATTTCATGACTTATTTCCTCCTTCTTCTTTCTTGTCTTGCTTTCTTTCTCGCAGCCGCTTTCGATCCATCCGGATCGTTGTCGTTTGTCATCTTATATACAATGAAGCACAAAATACCGCTGACAATAAACAGATATACCGACAGCGCACCTGCCATACCATAGTTTTTGCTCTTCAGATGACTGTTCAGAAACATAATCAATGTCATAGAAGTACGGTCTGGACTTCCCTGTCCATTTGTCAAAATCTGTGGAACATCAAACATCTGGAGACCACCAATGATAGCAGTAATCAATGTGTACGCAAGAATCGGACGGATCAGAGGCAGAATGATGTAGAAAAATCTCTTGATGCTATTACATCCGTCAAGCTCAGACGCCTCAAAAATATCTACACTGATTCCCATAATCGCAGCCATCAGCATAATCGTTGTATTACCAAACCACATCAAAAAGTTCATAAATCCAATTAAAGATCTTGTTCCAAATACGGAGCCAAGGAAATCAATTCGCTCATGAATGATTCCAAGCGACATCAAGATTGAGTTTACTGGTCCGTTCGAGGAAAACATGGTAAAGAACAGCATGGCAAACGCAGATGCCATAATCAGGTTTGGAAGATAAATGACAACCTTGAAAAACTGCTTACAATGAATTTTCATACGAATATCGGTAAACCATACAGCCAGAAGCAATGCAATGACAATCTGAGGAATAAATCCGATTACCCATAAAATCAGCGTATTGATTCCATATTTGATCATATCTGAATCCAACAGGCTGAAATAATTTTGCATTCCGACAAAATTAGGTCCGATTTCCTTGATTCCTGAGCGATAATATTCAAAAAAGCTGTATCGAATTGTATCTGCAAGAGGAATCAGAGAAAAAATAAAGTAGCACAGAAAGAATGGCAGGATAAAGAAATATCCCCATTTCGCATAACTGATGCTTTTGCGCTTTTTCTTCATAATTCAACATTCCTTTCTCTGTGTTCTGTGGAGCAGCTATATGCCCCACAGAAAGTTTCGTCATTACTCAGCCCATTTAATCTCGGTAATATCCGGATAACGCTCTTTGATCGCTGTCTCAAAGTTCACCTTTGCCTTTTCGTAATCTACTTTGCCCTGGAAGTAATCACTGAAAGAATTCTGAATCAATTCTACACATCCCTGGTCATAAGCAGACAGAGGTGCGATCTGAATGTTTTCTGCAACCGGTGCAAAATATTTGAACGGATTCTGTCCTCCAAGAAACTCTGAAGAGAAGTTTGCATCATCTTTTGCAGCTTCCTGCATTCCGCTTGTGGTATTTGTAAAGTCGGCATAATCTTTTGAGATTTTCAGCAGATTATCTTTATCTGCAGTTAATGCAAGAATGATATCTTTTACGTGCTCTGGATTGTCAGTGCCTGTACAAGCATGAATGTAGGAGCCGCCCCAGTTGTATTCCTGTGGAGGATTCGTAACGGCCCAGAATCCTGCTTCTCCATCCCAGTTTTTAGACAAGACGAAGTCAATGCCCCATGCCGGAAGAAGGAAAGCAAATACTTTCGATTTGGAGCCCATTGCTTTGTTCCAGTCATCGTTCCACTGACCTTTTACTGTTTTATCCAGATAACCGGCATCCAGCCATTCCTTGGAATCATTTACCCAGTCCATAATCTTCTGATCCACATTTAAGGTTGTCTCACCTGGTTTCACCCAGGACTCTTCGATGCTGTTTCCATACAGACGGAACGTATCTGCATAAGAGGAAAATGTGTAATAACCTTTTGCTTTCAGTTCTTCAGCCGTTGCTTTAATGGTATCCCAGTCTTTTACTTTCTCACCAACAACCTCAGGATCGTCTGTTCCGAACACATCGTTGGCAATATCACGGCGATATACCAGAAGTCCCGGACAACACTGCCATGTAGAACCTCTCTGCACACCGTTCTGGTCGGATGCTGTTGTTTTTGTGAAGCTGTACTGATCTGCCAGATCTGCCTCCGGATCAATACCAAGATCGGTAAGCGGCATAGCCACATCAGCGTCCGCATCTGTATATTTGTTTACGTAGTCTGTCTCCGATAAGAAAATATCTACCTTATCGTCTGCCGCTGCATCTGCCTGTTTGAGCAGTGCCTCATCCAGCTTCTGCTGATAAACACCATCCTGATTTGGATTGATGATCCAATGAATCTCTGTTCCATCCTTTAAAGTTGTTACCGTTCCATCATCGGATGTTTTTTCAACCTCCGGATAAACTGCCTCCAGACGCTCACGAAATTCTTCGTTCCAGGAATAAATGTTAATCACCTTTCCCTCCTCAGCGGCTGCCTGTTCTGCTCCTCCTTCTGATTTAGCAGCACCTCCGCCGCAGCCGGTCAATGTACCGGCGCACATTGCTGTTGCAAGCAATGCTGCAATCACTTTCTTTTTCATTCTTTTTTTCCTCCTTTTCTGATTTTTTTGTGTAGCATACGCCTCACTTGGATTGTCTGTATTATATCGCAATCATTTTTGAGGATATATTATATATTTCAACAAAATATCAGATTCATGACATGATTTCATTCTTTCCTTTTTTCTTGTTTTTTTCGGCTTTCTTCGCCTCATTCAGGTAAAAAAATTGCAATTTAGGTCATGATTCTGATATTTTTCACACGTTTCTTATTTTAACAAAACTTTTTCTCTTTGTATAATAGCAGATACATCATATGAAAGGAGACAACAGAAATTGAAACATTTACATTTTATTGACGGAAACGGCAGTTTTTCCATTGAACGACCGGAAAATACAAGTTACCTTTACTTTCCACTTGCATCAGAAGCAGGATTGAAAAGCGCTGTTACGCCAAACCTTGGCGGAGATTCCAAAGTGAATCAGGACAGCTTTCTGCTTGAGCCGGTAAGTTCCGAAAATCTGCATAACAACCGTTCTGTCCGAAACTTCTGGTGTGTCATAGACGGTGTTGGCGTTTACTCGGCTGTCGGAGCATCTGGCGAACAGGAAGCCTCCAAATTTTCCAAAGTTCAGGATGAAAGTGAACTCACTGCCGGATTGATGTGGCATACATTAAAAAGAAATTCCAAAATTCTCCAAATTTCCTCTGAGATAACCTCCTTTGTTCCAAGAGACAACAACGTGGAAATTATGTATGTGACGATTCAAAATCAGTCAGAACGCACACAGAACATCACTGCCTATGCCGCTGTTCCTCTTTACGGCCGCAGTGCGGACAATATACGTGATCACCGCAATGTTACTTCTATGCTCCATCGCATACAGACGACAGAGCATGGTGTTTTTGTACGCCCGACTATGTCTTTTGATGAACGTGGCCATCAGGTAAACCACCGAATTTATTATGTTGCCGGATGCACGGGCAGCAGCCAGACACCAGAGTCCTTTTATCCTACCGTTGAGGATTTCATCGGTGAGGGCGGCACCTATACACATCCACGCGCAGTATATGAAACCCATCCGGGTGTACCTGCGTCCCACCGTGCAGCCGGAAAAGAAGCAATGGGAGCCTTTCGTTTTCAAAAGGTTACGCTCGCTCCCGGCGAAAAAGCAGACTATATCGTTCTTCTTGGCACAGAGGAAAGCGAAGAGCCAATTGCACATCTTCTTGAGAAATACAATTCTTCTGCTAAAGTGAACATGGTACTGGAAGAAACAAAAAAATACTGGATAAATAAAGTTAATGTTGATTTCCACACCAAAGATACCAATTTTGACGGTTTCATGAAATGGGTCAGCTTTCAGCCTTTCCTGCGCCGTTTATTCGGATGTTCGTTCCTGCCTCATCACGATTACGGACGCGGAGGACGCGGCTGGCGTGATTTGTGGCAGGACTGCCTTTCTCTTTTGTTGATGGATCCACAGGATGTCGGAGCCATGATTGCCCAAAATTACGGCGGTGTCCGCATTGACGGAACCAATGCCACAATCATCGGTGACGGTGACGGCAATTTTATCGCAGACCGAAACGGCATTGCCCGTGTCTGGATGGATCATGCTCTCTGGCCGCTTATGACAACAAAGCTTTATATCGATCAGACCGGCGATATCGATATTCTAAAAAAAGAAGTTCCTTATTTTAAGGACACACAGACAATGCGCGGAACCCAAATCGATACACTCTGGAATGATACCTACGGAAACCAGCAGCGCACAGACACAGACGAGATTTATACAGGAAGCATCCTGGAACACATTCTAATTCAGCAGCTTGCCGCATTTTATGAGGTCGGAGACCATAACATTTATCAACTGCGCGGTGCAGACTGGAACGATGCTCTTGACATGGCAGCTGAACACGGAGAAAGCGTTGCCTTCACCTGTGCCTACGCCGGAAACCTGAGACTGCTTGCCGAACTGCTTCACCTTATGGAAAATCAGCAACCGGGACAGACAATAGAACTTCTGGAGGAAATCGAAATTTTGCTAAATTCTGATCCGGAACTGTTTGACAATATTGATAAAAAGCATGAGATTTTATCGCAGTATGCTTCCCGGTGCAAGCATAACGTCAGCGGAAAAAAAGCAGCCTTCACACTTACTCAGATTGCTTCCAATCTAATTCAGAAAGCAAACTGGCTGACTGAGCACGTAAGAGCTCAGGAATGGATCGAAGGTTCCTCCGGCGAAGGCTGGTTCAATAGCTATTACGACAATCACGGACAGGCGGTAGAAGGATTCCGTGATGATTCCGTGCGCATGATGCTCACCGGACAGGTATTTTCCATTATGGGACACATTGCCACCAACGAACAGATTCAGAAAATCGTAAAAAGTGCCGATCATTATCTGTATCAGAAGGAAATCGGCGGCTATCGCCTGAATACCGATTTTCAGGAATTAAAATTTGACATGGGACGTATGTTCGGATTTGCTTATGGAGAAAAGGAAAACGGTGCCGTTTTCTCTCATATGACTGTTATGTTCGCAAATGCATTATATCGCTGTGGATTCGCGAAAGAAGGATGGAAGGCATTAAAAACACTGGCAAATACTGCGTTGAATTTTGATACTAGCCATATCTATCCGGGCATTCCGGAATATTTCCGTTCTGACGGACGCGGCATGTATCACTATCTGACCGGTGCGGCAAGCTGGTATATGATGACGATGATCACAGAAGTCTTTGGTGTCCATGGATCTGCAGGCGATCTCATTTTGTATCCAAAGCTTCTGGCAGAACAGTTTGACGAAGATGGAATCGCCTCCATCCACGTTTCTTTCGCCGGTAAACAGCTTAAGGTTATCTACAAAAATGAACCGGGCAAAGATTTTGGATCCTACACTGCTGCATCTGCCGTATGCGATGATACGCCAATTGAGATTGTGAAAGACTCCTATGCCATTGTTTCCCGCAAGATGCTGGAAGAGCTTTCAGACGAACCACATACCATCACCATCACATTACTCTAAATTTATAAAGGACAGGTACAACAACTATGAAATATGGCTATTTTGATGACAATAACCGTGAATACGTGATTGAACGCCCAGATACTCCGGCACCATGGGTAAACTATCTGGGTTCCCCAGAATACGGTGCAATCATTTCCAACAACGCAGGCGGCTACAGCTTTGCAAAGTCTGGTGCAAACGGACGAATCCTGCGCTACGTCTTCAATGATTTTGACCAGCCCGGACGCTACATCTATATCCGTGACAACAAATCCAACGATTACTGGTCTGCTTCCTGGCAGCCGGTAGGCAAGGATCTTGACAGCTATCACAGCGAATGCCGCCATGGCATCGGTTATACAAAAATGACTGCCGACTATAACAAGATTCACTCAGAGGTACTTTATTATGTTCCTCTGGGAAAAGCCTACGAAGTATGGGCACTTTCCGTGACAAATAATTCTGATGAGACAAGAGATCTGACGCTGACCGGTTATGCTGAATTTACCAATCACAGCAATTACGAACAGGACCAGGTCAATTTGCAGTACTCTCTGTTCATCACAAGAACACTTTTTGAAGAAAATCGTATCATGCAGCAGGTACACGGAAATCTGGACGCGCTTAAGCCCGAAGAACAAGTGGATAACAAAAACGTAACGGAGCGCTTTTTCGGTCTCGCAGGTGCTGACGTTTCCTCTTACTGCGGAGATAAAAACAGCTTCCTCGGGAACTATCACGGATATGGAAATCCACATGGCGTTATATCCGGTAGTCTCGGAAATATCACCAGCTACAACGAGAATTCCTGTGGTGCTCTTTCCAGCAGCGTAACGCTGGCACCGAGCGAGACAAAAACGATCGTTTTCCTGCTTGGCATGAAGCCTTCCGCCGAAGCTGCCCAAGTGATCGCTTCTTATGCAGATCCGGCAAAGACGGTTGTTCAGGAGTTATCTGAACTGAAAGCAGACTGGAATGCCAAACTGGAAAACCTCAAAGTAACCACACCAAGCCCGGAATTTAATACCATGATCAACACATGGAACGCTTACAACTGCTTTATGACCTTTATCTGGTCACGTGCAGCTTCCTTTATCTACTGCGGTCTGCGCAATGGCTATGGCTACCGCGACACAGTACAGGATATTCAGGGAATCATCCACCTCGCTCCGGAAATGGCGATAGAAAAAATCCGCTTTATGCTCTCCGCGCAGGTAGACAACGGCGGCGGTCTTCCACTCGTAAAATTCACACATAACCCGGGACACGAAGATACACCGGACGACGCCTCCTACGTAAAAGAGACAGGACATCCGGCATATCGCGCAGACGATGCACTGTGGCTTTTCCCAACGGTATATAAATACATTTCCGAGACTGGCAACACGGCATTCCTGGATGAAGTAATCCCATTTGCAAACAAAGACGAAGGAACGGTTTATGAGCATTTAAAACGTGCCGTACAATTCTCCTTTGACCACCTTGGTCCTCACGGTATGCCTGCCGGACTGTATGCAGACTGGAACGACTGCCTCCGCCTGGGAGCAGATGGAGAATCCTCCTTCGTAGCACTGCAATTCTACTATGCAATGATCATCTTAAAGAAATTTGCAGAACACAAGCAGGACTCTGCTTATATCAGCTATCTAGAAGACAAACTGCAGGAAACTGCAGAGAAAATCCAGAAGCTTTGCTGGGACAATGACCGTTTCATCCGCGGCTATACAGAAGCAGGCGAACGCATCGGTGCCGCTGCCGATCCTGAGGCAAATATGTGGTTAAATCCACAGAGCTGGGCAGTTATCAGCGGACTGGCTAGCAAAGAACAGGCAAATGCTGCGCTTGACAATGTATATGAGCGCTTAAATACACCATATGGCGCAATCCTGATGGATCCGCCGTATCATGCACACGCATTTGACGGTGCACTTGCCGTTATTTATAACCAGGGAACAAAAGAAAACGCCGGTATCTTCTCCCAGTCTCAAGGTTGGCTGATTCTTGCCGAGGCACTCTGCGGACATGGAGACCGTGCATTTACCTATTTTATGGAAAACGCACCTGCTGCACAAAATGGCCGAGCAGAAATCCGTCATCTGGAGCCGTACTGTTATGGACAGTTTACGGAAGGAAAGGCAAGCGAACATTTCGGCCGTTCTCACGTACACTGGCTGACAGGAACAGCTTCCACCGTCATGGTAGGATGCGTGGAAGGTATCCTTGGACTCCGTCCGGATTTAAACGGTCTCAGACTTGCTCCATCTATCCCAAAAGACTGGAAGAGCTTTGAAATGGACAAAAATTTCCGCGGAAAGCATCTGCACATTGCTGTGGAAAATCCGAACGCAAAAGAATCCGGATGTACAAAACTGATTCTAAACGGCACAGAACTTCCTGACAATTACATACCGGTTGACCTCTTACAGGATACCAACAACATTACCTTCATTCTTTAATCTATAAAAAAGGCGCAGCATCATAATCTGGCTGCGCCTTTTTCAATCTTATCATGATTTTATTTTTTCTTAGCGTCCACTTCCTTTTCAATATCCCATTGAATCATATAATGCAAATCCCGATATTTCTTCGGTGTCATACCAACACTTTCACGAAATTGCTGTATAAAATGACTCTGTGAAGAAAACGACAAACGATTTGCAATGTCAATGATTGAATAATCACTAAACTGCAGGAGATTCTTGGCAATGTCTATTTTCTGCTGCCGGATGTAAGCACTGACAGAAATTCCTGTCTCTTTTTTAAACAGCCGTGAAAGGTAACTGGCCGAAACACCAAATTCATCCGCCAAATCCTCAATCGTAATACGCTCCTTGATATGAGAATAAATATACTCTTTGCATGTATTGATATGCTTAGAATTTGTATCATTTCGAAAATGTCTGCGCATTTTCTCCGCATAGTCTATAACCATCTCATCATGCAGACACTTCACTCCCTCTACCGTATGAATATCATCTAGCTTCTGGATGTAAAAATCGCTCAGACGAAAGGCCTGCTCCAACTCCATACCACTTTGTCTGCATAAGCGTGTAATCATCGCAGTTGTAATGACAAAATGATATTTTAAATTTGTCACAGGATTTCTGGAAAGCACACCAACACCTTCACTTTCCACAAACCTGCCCTGCTCACAGTTCTTCCGCACAGCCTCCACATCTCCAGACACAACTGCCTGGTAAAACATAAATTCTTCTGTCGGATGTCTATGCTCAATCTCGTCAATATCATCTCCAGCCTCAAAAAGAAGCCATTCGTCCTGGTATGTCATATCACATTTTCCTCTCTTATCGAACTGCACCGATCAGTTCGTTGATGTCTTCGATATGATTTCTCTTCATATAAGCCTCAATGCCTTCAATGACATCCAGTGTTGTTCTCGGATTGTTAAAGTTGGCCGTTCCGACTGACACTGCCGTTGCACCTGCCAGAATAAACTCCAATGCATCCTCCGCACAGGTAATTCCGCCCATTCCGATGATCGGCAGAGAGACGGCCTGAGCAACCTGGTATACCATGCGCACGGCTACCGGGCGGATCGCAGGACCGGAAAGACCGCCTGTCTTATTGGCTACCGCAAACGTGCGGCGATTGACGTCAATTTTCATGCCCGTCAGTGTATTGATGAGTGAAAGGGCATCTGCACCGCCTGCCTCTGCCGCTTTTGCAATCTCCACGATGCTTGTGACATTTGGAGTCAGCTTCATAATAACCGGCTGTTTTGCTACTTTTTTGATCTCTTTTGTCAATTCTTCCACATGCTTTGGATCCTGTCCAAATGCCAGAAAGTCGGCATTGACATTCGGACAGGAGATGTTGATCTCCATCATGTCAATGTCCTCCTCTGCCAGACGCTCTACAACTGCCAGATATTCTTCAGGTGCATGACCGCATACATTGACAATGATCTTTGTATCAAACTGCTGCAGATACGGAATGTCTCTTTTACAGAATACTTCTACGCCAGGATTCTGCAGACCGATCGCATTGATCATACCGCTGCTTGTCTCTGCAATACGCGGAGTCGGATTGCCCGGCCATGCCACATGAGCAACGCCTTTTGTCACAACAGCTCCCAGACGATTCAAATCTACATACTCTGCGTACTCTGCTCCCGATCCAAATGTCCCGGAGGCTGTCATTACCGGATTGGCAAGTTCTACTCCCGCCAGATTTACTTTCATATTCATTACAGCTCCACCTCCGTACACAAAAATACAGGACCATCTTTACAAATCCTCTTATTATTTACATGAGAGTGCGGATCCAGCTCTGCGGATTTGCAGACACAGGCAAGACATGCACCGATTCCGCATGCCATCTTCTCTTCCATAGAAATCCAGCACTCGATGTCATGCTCCAGTGCATACGCTTTGATGGCACGAAGCATCGGTGTTGGACCACACGCAAAAATCACGTCCGCTCTGAGTCGATTTGCTTCAATCGCATCCAGAACATTTCCTTTCGTTCCGCAGCTTCCGTCCTCCGTCGCAATGTAAAGATTTCCGTTTTCTTCTAATTCTTTATTCAAAAACAGCTCATCGCGGTATCCCGCAATGATCATTTTTTCCGCTTCGAGCTGCTTGGCAGTCTCTACCATGGGAGGTACGCCAATGCCGCCACCCATCAGAAATACTCTTCTGTCTTTGGCTCTCTCCAGAGGGAATCCGTTGCCGAGAGGTCCCATCACATCGACAGAATCTCCCTCTTTTAAACGGGAAAACTCTTCCGTTCCTTTTCCTGCCACACGATATACAAGACGCAGTGCGTTTTTGTCTTTATCAATTTCGCAAATACTGATCGGTCTCGGCAGCATACGGCTTTTGTCTGCGCTGTATACAGATACAAACTGTCCCGGTTTTGCCTGTGCCGCAATAGTTTCCGTCTGAATCCAGAGGCTGTAGATACCCTCTGCAATAGTTTCCTGGCTGATCACCAGGCAGTTTTCTTTCTTCTTTTCGCTCATGATACTTTTCCTTTATTCTCTGTTCTCCAATGCTCCGTTAATATCTGCAACCATATCCAATACAGCCTGACGGGATGCGTCTGCATAATTCTCAGCACCGAAAGAAGCATACTTCTCCTGTTTGTAAGCAGCAATGATTCCACGGGAGGAGTTCACGATCGCGCCAAGTCCATTCTCATCAAAGAAATGAACCAGATCTGCACCTTTTCCGCCCTGTGCACCATATCCCGGCACCAGAATGAAGGATTTCGGCATTACTTTACGCAGCACCTTGCCCATCTCCGGATAAGTTGCTCCGACAACTGCGCCGATGTAGCTGTACTCGTCACCCATCAGTTCTTCGCCCCACTGGGCAACCTTCTCACCGACCAGTTCATACAGCGGACGGCCATCTACCAGCTGATCCTGGAATTCTCCACTAGAAGGATTGGATGTCTTAACAAGAATAAATAAACCTTTTTTATGCTCCTTGCATACTTCTGCAAATGGTTTCACACCGTCAGAGCCAAGATACGGATTAACCGTTGCAAAGTCTTCATCAAACGGCAGATAAGATTTGGAACCTACCTGCACACTGCCCAGGTGACCTACGGCATAAGCAGCAGATGTGGAACCAATGTCTCCTCTCTTGATATCACCGATTACGATCAGGCCTTTTGATTTACAGTAATCAACAGTCTTTTTGAAAACTTTTAATCCCTCGATACCAAACTGCTCATACATCGCGATCTGTGGCTTCACAGCCGGAATCAGATCGCACGTTGCATCTACGATTCCCTTGTTGAACTGCCACATGGCTTCTGCCGCACCTTCCAGAGTCTCACCGTATTCTGCAAAAGCAGCTTTCTGGATATGCTCCGGAATATAATTCAGCATCGGGTCAAGTCCTACAACGATTGGTGCATTTGTTTTTTTGATTTTTTCTACTAATTTATTGATCATGGTAAGCCCTCCTAATATCATTTGTTCTATCATACACGAAAATACGCGGTAATTCAAGCGTCCACCATCAGGTAATGTTTTGCCTTTTGAAAGGATAAAATATTTTTCAATACTTCCACAATTTCCTGTTTGTAGGGTTGTATGTGCACCGCTTTCCTGGTCAACGGAACACTTTCCAACGGCAGAGTTTGGCTTGGGGCTTCCGAACAGCCATTTGCACAGGGAGGACTTTCCACATCAAGTGCGATCTCTCCGCTTGTGCAGTCAACCTGTTGATTTTCTTGGTTTGGCTGCGCCGCCTATGGATTGCTTTTCAAACG
>JAUNPJ010000020.1 GCA_030536755.1 Eubacteriales bacterium
GCGTCAAGAGCAATCCATAAGCGGCGCAGAAAAAGCAAGAAAATCGACATGCCTGCGCGGTGGTATCCCTCCCGGGCGAGTGGCGGTCATGTGGAAGACTCCGGAAATAAGGGACCAAAAACTGTGCCATTTGAAAGTGTTCTGTTGACCGGGAAAGCGGTGCACATACAACTCTACAAACAGGAATAGGGAAGGTATCTGTCCCTCTGTCCTACTTGAACCAGTAGTCCTTATATTCGTATTTCTTAATCCGATAAATCCATTTTTCTCCGGTGAATTTGAGTTTTTGAATCAGCTGGTTATTCCGGTCAAACTCCGCCACAGCCAGCGCGCCGCCGCTGTCTACGATCAGATTGCCGTCTTTGTGCTGCACACTGCTGACAAATCCGGAATAGTCTACCGGAAGAGAATCCACCAGCTCGAATGTTCTGGCATTTTCATCGACCAGATATTTGTAATAATAGGACGGATTGCCTTTCGAATCGACTGCCACACCGGTATCGTAGTAATTGTCATCTGCAGACCAGTCATATTCCTTTCTGGCTAGAGAATAGGTATTGTTGTTGTTAAACAGTTCGAGATAGTACTGTCCCTCTTCCAGAGATTCATCCGGCACATAGAGTACAGAATGCTGTCCTCCCTGAAGACAAAATTCTCCTTTCTGCGTCAGGAGCAGATCCTCATATCCGGTTCCGGCCCAGAAGTTATCCGAACCGATCATATACCGCACCTTCGGCTCATCATAAACATCCTCAATATAAATAATCGTGGAAGTCTCACGTGCGCTGACGATCAGATCCTCACCATCCACCAGGGCAAGGGAATTCAGATGCATCCAGTCCAGCACCTCTGCCCCTTCCGGTTTGGTGGAAGCCGCCAGATAATCCGGAAACAGATCGCCCAGATCCACAATTTCCGTCACATCCCCGGTCTCCAGATTCATAGATACGATGCTGTCATCTTTTGTCTCTGCTCCCACACGGCTTGCCAAAATGATGATGTCATCTTTTGTTCCAAAATCATAGTCATGATGCAGCGTAAAGTCTCCCATACCATAGACACGGGTAACCTCTCCTGTACGATCCAGACACGCCATCTGTTTGCTGGAAATACTGTAATACATTCCTGTCTCATCAAAAATCATTTCATGCGAACGGAAATTGATAATGGGGATTTCCGCGCGAATCACACCGTCATTGTCATAGATTCCCACATAATCCTCTTCCATGGATTCCTCAGATGAATCATTTCCAAGAACGGTATACAGGCCATCTGCCAGCTTTTCCTTACTTTCTCCTTTCTCTGCCACTGCCTGCACAGAACCAAGCGAGTTGAGAAGATTTGGGGCATCGTAAGTGAACGTGTAGGACCCCAGTTTCTTTCCATTCCCATCCTCCGCAGTCAGGCAGATGGTATTGGTCACTCCGGGCACACACCCGATCAGCATATACTCATGTTCCGTTGTCAGATTGTTTTCCCCCTCATTGTACAGCGTTCTGGTAAAATCACCATACCCCTCTGCCGACACGGTATACGCAATCTGTGCCTTCTCTTTTGTCGTAAAATACAGATAAAGTCCTGTTGTGTTTGTTCTGTATGGATTTGCCACCACCAGAGGATTGGTAAAATCATGTGTTTCTTTCTTTTTCTCATCCAGCTGCCTGCTCACATTCTTCTGAAAATCGCTGGAATAAATCTGCGCGTTATTTTCATAACTGTTCTCTACTTCTGCAAGCGGCGATTCTTCGGCCACCACATCTTTTGGCGCCCCGCATCCCGCTAAGGCCATGACTGACAAAGCAGCCACAGCTCCCAACCATAATTTTTTCATAATTACTCCTTATTTGTTTTATTCTTCCGGCTCTGCTTCCTGTTTTTTTCCGTTTTTCATCGTCAATACCTGGATTCCATTGACTTCAATGTAATCATCGACCGGAATCACAAGACATTTTCTGCCGTCGATCATCTTTGTCTCCACCAGGTCCATCCTTTCCGGACTCACCTGAATCACAACATCCGGTGTCTCAATATGAAATTTTCTGACAGCGGCAACATTCGATGCCAAAAACGTCTGGTTTTCTCCCGCAATTTCTTTGAACTCCTCTTCAAAATTCTGAATTTTCTCATCGGGGGCACCGCTCTGTTCCAGAAGAACTTTCACATCACGACTGGTCAGCTCCACCGGATCGGGAGACTCTTTTGCCTCCTCAATCAAACCATTGAGGTTCTCATGAAGGTTGCGGACTGTCTCATAATCACAGTCCTCTCCCAGCGTCTCTGTGATGACATTCTGGAAGGTTTCCAACTGCCCTTTTGCACTCATCGGAAGACGACACCCCAGAACATTGTTGATGAAATCCTCCTGCAGTACCTCCGGCTGTTTGGAATAATAAAGAAGGCTGTGGATATCTGTACTCCTGTCATGAAAAGCAGGAAATAAAAAGCCCTTGGCCGGCGGATCGATCAGCCAGTCACGGACACGGCCTTCAATATTATTTTTCTCTGGATTGTAGCACAGTCCCGCTTTTGACAGATTGACCGGGCAAATGCTGCACAAAATAAAATCAAACACTTCATCCGATGCATCAAACATCTCCTCATTGGAAGTACTCTTGCCCGGGATGTCGTAGACCGCATGGATAAGAAGGATCAGATAATTCTCCCCATATATGTAATTCTCAATGACCTGATCGTAAAAATCTTCCAGAAGACCGTCATCCTTGAGCTTTGTCTCCCGAAGCGCCATCAGGAAATGCTGTCTTCCGTCCGGCATTTCCTGTTCCAGCGGAAATTCCATATTCAAAAGGTTCTTTCCGATGGTTCCCGACAGAGTTTTTTTGAAAATCTCACAATATTTGAACACTTCTTCCTCAGGCAAAGTCAGAAACAGCTCTGCCAGTTCCATTCTTTTATTTTTCTCGCCATCCACGTAACAGCCGCAGATGCGGTCAATACTGGTTTTTTCGGGCGTAAACTGCTTTTTGATCTCTGTAATTTCTTTTTTGTTCATTTGAGTAAACTCCTGTTCTATCTAGTTACAACATCATCTCCAGAATACTCTGGCTTTTGAGCCTGCGGTCCAGCTGCCAGGTAATCCATCTGGAAACGAAATGATCCAGCCGTTTCTGCACCTGTTCCGATACTGCAAATGTATACAATCGTTCCACCGGCACATGAATGATGTACTGCATCGCATAAAGTGTAGAATCGTCCACTGCCTCACTGTCCCTTTGCTTTTTGGCACAATCCGCGCAAAGCATTCCCTTTTCTGTTTCTGAAAAATGCGTCAGCTTCTCCGTCACACCGCAGTGACAGCAGGCAAACATCTGCGGGTACTCACCCTGAACCACGAGCGTTCGAAGTTCAAAGATCCGCCGGATCAATCGGTCGTCAATATGCGGATTCAAAAGTGCTTTGACCGTGACATAAAGAAGATTGATCATCTGCATTTCATCTGCATTTTCTTTTCCATAATAATCTGCCAGTTCCAGAAAGTAAAAGCCGTAGTAGATACCCGGCTGCACACCCGCAAGCTCTGTAAAATAATGTTTCACCGATGCCTGCGTCAGATTGTAACTGCTTCGTCCCTCATAAAGAGAAAATGTACCAAATACAAAAGGATTGGATGCTGCCAGAAGCGGACTGTTGGTGCGTCTTGCACCACGGGCAAAAGCGGAAATTTTTCCCCGCTCTTTCGTCAACAACACCACTCGTTTGTCATATTCCCCAATCGGCATGGCGGATAATACCACACCTGTTACTGTAATCAAATCCGACATCCTGTAACCTTAAATCTCTTTCTTATCATACCCGAAGTTTTTCACCAGAAAATCGCTGTCTCTCCAGTCTTTCTTCACCTTCACCCAGAGTTTGAGATTGACTTTCTGCTCCAGCATACGCTCAATCTCAAAACGTGCATTCGTTCCGATTTTTTTCAGCATCGTTCCCTGTTTTCCGATAATGATTCCTTTGTGAGAATCTCTCTCACAGATAATGGTTGCATCGATATCTACGATTCTGCCATCCGGCCGCTCCTTCATACGGTCAATTGCAACTGCAATTCCGTGCGGAACTTCCTCATTCAGTGCATGCAGTGCCTTCTCCCGGATCAGCTCCGCAACAATCTGTCTCTGCGGCTGGTCTGTGACCGTATCCTCGTCATAATACTGCGGTCCATACGGAAGATATTGGAATATGGCATCAATGACATCATGCGTATTGTTTCCTCGCAGCGCAGAGGTCGCGATGATCTCCTCAAAATGTCCTGCACGGCGGTATGCTTCGATGGACTGTGCAACCTCTTCCTTTTTGATCGTATCGGTCTTATTGATGACAAGAATCACCGGAACCTTCACCATGGAAAGCTGCTCAGCAATGCGGCGGTCTCCGCCGCCGACCACCGTATCCGGCTCCACCAGCCAGACAATGACATCCACTTCTTTTAATGTTCTCTGGGCAACGGTCACCATGTACTCGCCCAGCTTATTTTTTGCCTTGTGAATTCCCGGCGTATCCAGAAAGACAATCTGCCCTTCCTTACAGGTGTAAACGGTCTGTATTTTATTTCTGGTTGTCTGTGGTTTGTTGGATGTTATGGCAATCTTCTGTCCGATCAGACGATTCATCAGCGTGGATTTTCCCACATTCGGTCGTCCGATCAGTGCCACAAAACCAGATTTGTAATTTTCTTTCATGCATCCTCCTGTCCAATGAGACGCTTTGTCTCATCGAATAACTCTTTGTTCTTTTCGATTGCTTCCTCTCCGCCGATCACACAGATATCGCCATCCTGCAGAATGGCTCTTACAAGCGGTGCAAGCGCGCGGATATCTTCTGCCTGTGCATCAAGGATCTGATTTCTCTCTTTTTGCAGTTCTTCTTCGGTAATCCCCATCAGATACGCCGCCATGGAGAACTGTCCCTGCATCTTCGGTGTCTTTGGCACATCCAGTCCGCTGACCGTTCCGATGATGTATTTTGTCATAGCACGCTCATCTGCCTGGAACTGTTCCAGATAATCAGGAATACCGGCATATACATCCAGCGTATTTTTCAGATTCGGATCACGATAGGATACGAAATAGCTTTCTCCATTGCGCTTAAAGCCGCTCATACATCCATACGCACCGCCCTTGACGCGGATATTTGTCCACAGATAATCGTAGCTGAGGATCAGTTTGAGAATCTGCAGCGCACCTGTGTACTGCATTCCGTCTTTGGCAAAATTGCCTACCTGTGCCACGTACTGCACCTGACCGGCTGTCATAAACCCTTCGTTGCTGTTCGGACAGTATGTGGACTGTACAGACATTTCGTTCTGTTCCCTGTGAGGAAGTTTCTCCTTCAAACGTGCCATCTGAGCCTCCACCTTCCGGCAGGTCTCTTCATCTCCGGTAAAGCTGACCATCAGATTTTCGCTGAAAAACAACAGACGCATCAATTCCTGTAATTTTTCCTTCAACTCATCCTTACGGCTGTCAAATTCTGTCTCCAGTTTCTCAAGGAACTGGTAATACGCAATTCCTGATGTCTGCTCCTGCATCCACGCAAGTGCAGAGTGATACGACAAAGCTCTCTGTACGGCAGAGGAATGCCCTGCGCTCGGAATTCCCTCCTGCAGTCTGGATTTCAGACGTGCAATGATCTCATAAAGGCGTTTGTCGTCTTCCAGACTGGACGTAAACAAAATCTCATGAATCATGTCGAAGACAAAATCTAATCGACTGTTCAGTGCCTTTGCCCGAATTCCAAAATAAGCCCTCGCTTCGCCTGTCTTCTTCTGGAAAAATTCTGTACCGCAGGAAATACCGCCGGTATTGGCATTGATCTCATTAAACAGTTCCCCGTATGTGTACTGTTTTGTATCCACATAACCAAGCACAGATTTGAGAATACCAACATACGAAAGCATCTCTGCCGGAATCTTCTGAAAGTCAAAGTACAGATTCAGATAAGCGATTCCATTTGTCTCCACCGGATGGTATACCAGCAGAGAATCATCCACAAAACGCTCCTCGTTGTCTATCTTTCCAATCTCCCGCTTAATATCTTTTCTTTTCAGCATCGGAATGCTCTCGAGTGCCTCTGAATCTTCCTCTGCTTCCTGATAAGCTTTCAGATCAGCTGTCTTCTGCACCAGAAGCGCAATTTCTTCCTGAGACAGACTTTCTTTGTAATTCTGCAGTTTTTCTTCTGTCTGTCTGTCTCTTCTGGCAGTCAGTCCACGTTCCGGACTCAGAGTCATATACGCCGCATGCGGATTCTCGATCAGCCATGTCTGCACAAGCTTCTCGAAATAGCCCGTGTTTACTTCTTTCTTCAGTTTATCAAAGATGTCAAGGAGCATAATCTCCTCAAATGGCATATTGTCATCGTACAGCCAGCTTCCGAACACATCCAGTCCGTACATCAATCCCTTCGGATAGGAAGAATAGTCGGCCTCGCGGAAACGAAATTCCATAAAATTGATGCCGGCCTCCAGCGCTTTTGGCTGGATTCCTTCCCTCACAATCTTTTCCAGTGTCTCGTTGATCACCTGACGGAACTTCTCTTTGTCTTCTTTGTTCGCATTTTTTGCCACCAGCGTAAACGTAGGCTGGTAAATTCCGTCATCGTAAGAGCCGTACACATCTTTTCCGATGCCGGCATCGAGAAGTGCCTGCTTTAACGGTGCACCCGGCGCACTCAAAAGTGCATAATCCAGAACCTGGAATGCCACACTCAATTCTGTATCCAGGCTGTTGCTGATTACCGCATGGAAAGACAGGTACGTGTTATCCTTCAGACTTTCATTTTCCAAAACCGGATAAAACAGTTCCACATCTTTGCGTTCTTCAAAAGCCTTCTGCAGCAAAATCTCCGAGTGAACTTCTCTGGCCTCAAACCTGCTTAAATATTCTTTGTCGATAAACTGCAGTTTCTCTTCCATGTCCATCTTTCCATACAGATAAATGTAACTGTTGGACGGATGGTAATATTTTCTGTGGAAATCCAGAAACTGTTCATACGTCAGATCCGGAATATACCTCGGATCTCCGCCGGATTCCACCCCGTAAGGCGTATCCGGAAACAGTACATTCATCGCCTCTCTCTCCAGAAGCTCATCCGGAGAAGAAAACACGCCCTTCATTTCGTTGTAGACTACCCCATTATAGGTCAGCGGCTGATCTGCCGCCTCAATCTGGTAACTCCAGCCCTCCTGCCGGAAAATCTCTTCTTTCTCATAAATATTCGGAAAAAAGACGGCATCCAGATAGACATGCATCAGATTCTGAAAATCCTGATCGTTGCAGCTCGCCACCGGATACATTGTTTTGTCCGGAAACGTCATCGCATTCAAAAATGTATTCAAAGACCCCTTTACCAACTCCACAAAAGGATCCTTCAGAGGAAAGTGCTCAGACCCGCACAGCACGCTGTGTTCCAGGATATGTGCCACTCCCGTACTGTCCGCGGGCGGCGTGCGAAAGGCGATGTTGAAAACCTTGTTCTCATCATCATTCTCAATGAGCATGACTCTCGCGCCACTCTTTTTATGACAAAGGAGATATCCTTTTGAATGGATATCCCCCAGAGATGTCTCTTTGATTAATTCATAAGCTGGTATACGACTTATATTCATTCTATTAATTACTCCCATCTGTTATTTTAATTGTTTGATTTTCTCCTGCAAAAGCTCCCGGCTGTCAGGCAGAATATCTCCCAGAGCATCACAGGCAGCCTGTGTCAGCAGGGAAAATTCACTTTCCATATTGACCTGTCTCGGCATCACAAAAGCCACCTGATACACATCCTGGATCAGTTTTCCCTGAAGCTGATCCTCCTTCAGAGCAATCATCCCCATAAAAGCAGAACTGTAATTTCTGTCACTCATACTGGAAGTAATATAGAGTGCGGCCATATGATAAAGCTCCCGATAAAGAAGTTCTCTGGCTGTCTCTCCAAGCTCTGTGTACTTTTTGATACCAAGCTTCTGAATTGATTTCGTCAGTTCTTTTCTGGCACTGCGGTTTCCAAAGAATCCACTGCTGCTGTTTACCAGCATTTTCATATTCATCCACAGTCCGATATAACTGTCCGCCAGATCGCCGTCCTTTCTCTGATTTTTGCCTCCGTAACGCAGCCCGAACAGTTCTCTTCGCATCTGGTTCTCCTCACCGTCGTTCTGATCCAGCAAAGACTCCAGAATTTTCTTTCTCTTTTTTGGATTCTGCTCTTTATAATAATCATTTACAGTGAATACTTTTTTCTCTTCTGTCATCCGGTGTCTCCTTATCTGTCTTTCTTCGTTCCCTCATAGGACAGCTCACATTCTGCCATATCCAGAGCCGCCTCAATCACTTTGTCCATGTCCATATAGCGGTACATACCGAGTCTTCCGCCAAACAGCACGTTCGGCTCCTTCAAAGCCAGCTCCTCATATTTTCCAAACAGATCTGAATTGGCTCCGTCATTCACCGGATAGTAAGGTTCTTTGCCCTTCTCCCACTTCTGAGAATACTCTCTTGTGATCACCGTCTTCTTCTGTGTACCGAAATCAAAATGTTTGTGTTCAATGATTCTCGTATACGGAACTTCATAATCCGTATAGTTTACCACTGCATTGCCCTGGTAATTTTCCATATCCAGAACTTCTGTCTCAAAACGAAGACTTCTGTATTCCAGCGGTCCAAAGCAATAATCAAAATATTCATCGATCATCCCAGTATAAACGATTTTGTCAGCCTGGGCAATCCATTCTTCTTTGTTGGCAAAAAAATCAGTATTGAGAATAACCTGTACACCTTCCAGCATCTTCTTGATCATGTGTGTATAACCCTTCTTCGGGATTCCCTGATGCGGATCTTTGAAATAATTATTATCAAATGTATAGCGAAGCGGCAGACGCTTGATGATAAACGAAGGCAGCTCCCTGCAGGGGCGTCCCCACTGTTTTCTTGTGTAGCCCTCGATCAGCTTCTCATAGACATCTTTCCCCACCAGTGCCAGAGCCTGCTCTTCCAGGTTTTTCGGGTTTACGATATGCATCTGTGCAATCTGCTTATTGATAATCGCCTGCGCCTGTGCCGGTGTCTGTACACCCCATAGCTGGTGGAAGGTATTCATGTTAAACGGAAGATTGTACAATTCATCCTTGTAAATAGCCACCGGAGAATTCACAAAATGATTAAACTGTGCAAACTGATTGACATACTCCCACACTTTCTCATTAGACGTATGGAAAATATGTGCGCCGTAACAATGTACCTGAATCCCTTCGATTTCCTTCGTATAAATATTTCCGCCGATATGATCTCTTTTATCAATGACAAGACAGGTCTTTCCCTGTTTATGCGCCTCATGGGCAAAAACAGCGCCGAACAATCCGGCACCCACTACCAGATAATCATATTTTTTCATAAAAAAGCCACCATCCTTGTTATTCGTTTTGCAGATACCACTCCGCAGTCTCCCCCTAATTATAGTGCTAGAGACAGTATAACACGTTTGCATTCGTATGGCAATTACGGCCTGAATGGAAACTATGATTTCACTCTTGACAAAAAAGCAGTTATTATAGATGATGTAAGAAGGAGGAATCAAAAATATGAAATCATCAATGAACAAAATCAGTTCTTTTCTGGCAGCCTTTGCTCTGTCGCTTCTGTTCGGTGCCTGCTGCCTGAAAATTCCAGTCCTGTCAGAAGCAATTTCTGCCAGAGGCAACATCAATCTGCTCACCTACGCAATGGTGATCATCCTTTTCTGCCTGCTGTTTCTTCTGTTTTACGCAGTTACAAACCGTTTATCAAAAGATACCACGGCAGATTCCTGCATACCGGCACTCATTGTCTGCGGCATCCTGCTTGCAGTCACTGCTGTATTTTTCTTTTTTATGTTTCAGCTTGAGGGAAATATCTACGGCGGAGTCACAGACCGGTATATCTGGCATAAACTGCCGATCTGGCTGGTGATCTTTTTTCTGGCAGGGGAGTTTCTTTTCTGTTTTCTGTGCATCCGAAAAGACAGCATCCATCTTCCAGACAGCGGCATGTACCTTCTTTACAGTATGTTCACCGTACTCATCGGCTATACATACTACACGCCGTCCATTTTTGTGCGCGGGGCATCTGACCGTCTTCATGCCAACGCCTATTATAATTCCATCTATAATGTGCTCCACGGGGCGCCTTATACCGAATACACCACCTGCATTTACGGACACTACGGAATTCTTTATCGCCTTCCCATGAAACTTCTCGGCGGAGATTTTGCAGATTTCATTCTGCTCAACTCCATTTTAGGCGCATTATGTTTTCTTGCCATGTTTTTGGCACTGCATGTTACTGTTCAGAACAATCTGCTGCGTTTCCTGGGAACGATTGCCATGACATTCCCGATTCTCGCTATGAGAGGTGGTTACTACTGGCAGCTTTGGCCGCACCGTATTCTGTTTATGAGCCTGATGATCTTCTTTGCTGCAGTTTGTGTGCGTTTCGGCTGGTTCAACTGGTTTACCTGCATCCTCGGATACATCATTGCTCTGGCAGGCATTGTCTGGAACACGGAAAGCGGACTGTTCTGCGCCATCGCCTGGGCAGGCTTTTGGATTCTGAGATCTCTCTGCATCCATTGGTGGCGTTTTCCGAAGATCCTTCTGCAGGCACTCATCCATGTGCTCTGCATTGTTCTCTGCTTCTTCGGCGCCTACGGTATTGTAAATCTATACAATGGTTTGCATGGAGGAAGCGCAAATTCCATCCGTGAATTTCTGTTTCCGCTTATGACCGATTCCTATATGACGGACTTACTACGGGTAGATTTACCGGAATTTCCAAGCGCGTATCTGCCTGTGCTGTTTCTGCTGTTTTTGGCAGCCGCATGGGGCATGTCCTACATGAATCTGATCAACAAACACAAGCAGTACAGCCTGACCGCTTTTCTGCTTCCCTGTTTTGCCTTCTTCACCAGTGTTCTGACTCTTGGACAGATGTCTTATTTTATGAACCGGGCAGCTTACCACAATCTGGATATCTGCCATCTTCCGGCAATTCTGCTGCTTTGTCTGCTGTCTGAACACGGAATGGACTGCATCCGTGATTTCCGTTGGAAAAAACGCGGTCAATATCAGCCGGCCCAGATTTTTAAGGCAGCATTCAGTGTGGTAAACGTATTCCTTCTGCTGACACTTGCCACAGGCACAGCCGTCCAGTATGGCTACAATGCGGATCTGAAAACACAGTTTCACAACAAACAGGAGCTGACGGATTTTGCAGCGAATATCGCAGCAAATGTTCCGAAGGACACCTATGCGTTCGGCATCGGCACGGCCGAGATCTACAGCATCCTGCGCTGGGATACCCAGTGCTACACGCTTGATTTTGCTGATCTGTCTGTGCGCCCGCAGGTGGCAGATTACGTAGTCAGCGATATAAAAGACAAACATGTGGAAGAATTTCTTGTGGGAGAAAATACGATGAAAAAGTTTAAAACATTCTCCCCGGAAAATTACGAGTGGATCCGAAAAAATTATAAACGCGCAAAGGAATTTGAATTCCAAGGTGCCGTGTTCGAATACTATATCACAAAATAAACTACTTTTAGAAAGGCGGCTTTATTCTATGTCAAATATCATTCTGGGCACACTCCTGACAGTAGGTTTTTTCATGATTTTTCTGCTGTTTGGCGCACTGCTCCCGGAAAAGTATCAATCAAAATCCTTAATTTTTATGTGTCTGACAGGTTTTATGCTTTATTTTTCTCTGTTTCAGGTAATTGCTCTTCCTATGAAGATTCTGCACAGACCGCTCCACCAGCTTACCCTGGCCTGGAGCGTTCTTGTCGCACTGCTTTGCCTTTTTTCTCTGATTACCAGACATAAAATTTTGTACAAATGTATTTCGGGAAATTTTTCTTTTTCCCGGAATACCCCCTGTATCCTGATTATCTTTTTCATCAGCATTGCCCTGGCTGTTTTTCTGGGGTTCAATACCAATTCCATTTCCGACTATGATGCCGCTTACTATATCGGTCTGCCTTCTTCTTCGGTATATTCTGACACAATTGAATTAATGTCACCCTACACTGGAACCATGCTTGAGGATCCGGAACATTTTTATATTCTGAACACAGATACCGTTCACAGCGCTGTCATCTATCAGCTTATCAATCTCCATCCTCTGGTTTGGCTGAAATGGAGCTGGACAATCATCCTCTCACTGTTGTTTGAAGGAGCTTTATACAAATGCGGCGAATCACTTTTTCAGAAAGAATACCAGAAAACAACTGTGTTTTTTATACTCTCCAATCTCACGCTGTTGTTTTCCTACAGTCTTTCGGGAGTATCACATTACTTTGCATACAGAACCTATGAGGGAAAAGCGATTACTTGTTTTTTCTATACAACTGTTATCTTTTGCTTCTGTCTGCAGCTTTATAAAGATATAGATGCACACTGGGTATGGAGTAGCCTTTTCTTCTGCACACTCAGTGAGCTGTCATTCTGCAATACGGCAATTTTTGTCGTTCCCTGCATGATTGCCATCACACTGATTCCCTATGTTTTTACCGAGGTATTCCGCCATCACAATTGGAAAATATGCAGAAACTATGTACTCATACTGCTCCCGGCTGTCATGTGGCTGATTTTCTACAAAATACTGTAGTTTGAACTCTAAGAAAGAAGGAAAGAAACGTATGCTTGACACACTAAAAGAAACATTCCCTTTTATCGTGGAATCTTTTCAAACCTATAGCGGAAGCAATCGAATATGGCTTTTGTTTCCCGCCGCTCTCATCATCATTCTGTTTCTGGGCAAAACAGAAGACAGGAAACTCTTCGTTATGACTCTTGGAATTGAAATTTTAACCATATTCAATCCTGTATTTGCTCACATATTGATAAAAATATTTTCTTTTGAAAACCGATACCTGCGTTTTTTCTGGATGGTGCTGTTCTTTCTCACCATCGCCTACGCCATGGTATTGCTTATTTTTCATTTTAAAAAATTGAGTTTTCGTATTTTTTCCGGAATCGTCTGCACGGCATTGATCCTCACTCTTGGAAGTCCTGTTTTTATCGGAGCCGATGCACCCCCATACCGTCAGACGGAAAACGATGCATTTACATCGGATAAAATCATCGAATTATCCGCCCTCCTTCACAGCGAGGGATACGAGCGTCCACGCGTTCTTTACGGCGGTCTTATGCTTGTTTATCGGCAGTACGACCCTTCCGTTATTTCCATTACGTCACGCTCCAAATATCGCTATCTGCAGTCTCACACCTATGAGGAATTTATGGAAAATACTCATTTTCCCGCCGATTCACAACTTCTGTATCGCGTTTATTACTACGAAGATTTTAGCGTCAATCCTGAAGATTTTGTCAAAAGTCTGAACTACTTTCGAATTGATTATGTGGTTTCTTCCACAGACTCCTTAGACCGCTATCTGGAAACTACCTCTCTTGTCAAACTGGGAGAAACTGCTTCTTACCGCGTCTGGAAAACAGTCAAATAAAGCCCATAAAGTATCTGTGAGGGTACTGAACAGATACCCCATAAAAAATAAGGATATTGCAATAACCATATTTTGTTATCTGCAATATCCTTATTTTTTATATTTTTATTTTCCTGCCGCTACCTGATCAAACTCATCCAGGATATCCTTTGTCGGTGCCTTAGTAGCAAGACTAAAGACAACGATCATCAAAGTGCTGAGTGCAAATCCCACTACCAGGGAATATAAACCAGTCGCTGCTCCCAATGTCTGTCCGCCCACAAGCGGTATGTAGTCCCAGATAATCACGGCAAGACCACCGGATGCAATACCGGCAATCGCACCTGCCAGGTTTGTTCTTCTCCAGTACAGAGACAGAAGCACAGTCGGTCCAAATGCAGAACCAAGACCAGCCCAGGCATTGGATACCAGTCCCATGATACTGCTGTTCGGATTCCATGCGATCAGAAACGCCAGAAGCGCTACCACAATAACCGTCAGACGGCTGACACGAAGAATTTTCTTGCTGTCAGCATCGCGGTCAACAAAATTGTGATATAAGTCTTCTGCCACGGAAGAAGCTGTAACCAGAAGCTGGGAATCTGCTGTGGACATAATCGCAGCCAGAATACCGCACAGGAACAGTCCTCCAATAAACGGCAGGCTGAAATCCACCGTAAAGATCTTGGTGATCATCTCAATAAATACACTCTCTGCCGAAACAGCTCCCTCTGTTCCAAGTACAGTCGGGAACAGGTATGCTCTTCCCAGAATACCAATGACGCATGCAGCTGCCAGTGAAAGTGCCACCCAGACAATTGCGATTGCCCTTGATTTTTTCAATTCCTTTTCATCTCTGACAGCCATAAAGCGAGTCAGGATATGAGGCATTCCGCAATATCCAAGTCCCCATGCAAGCTGAGAGATGATATCAATGGCACGATACGGCTCTCCTCCATTGCAGAACAGGCTCAGATATGCGGAAGAACCACCAGCCACACCACTCTGGTCAAGAATGACATGAACATCCTGTCCGCCTAATATTGCCCATGCAACAATCGGTACTGCCAGAAGGCCGATGAGCATCAGACTTCCCTGAATAAAGTCAGTCACACATACAGCCATAAATCCACCCATAAAGGTGTATACCAGGATAACTCCGGCACCAACTGCCAGTGCAACATGATAATCCAGGCCAAATACAGAATTAAACAATTTTCCGCCGGCAGCCAGAGCAGATGCTGTGTACACCAGGAAAAACACCACAATCACAATAGATGACACAAACAGAAGAATTCTTTTCTTATCGCGGAAACGATTTTCAAAATAAGCCGGCAACGTCAGCGAATTGTTTGCCACGATTGTATATCGGCGCAAACGGCCGGAAATAAACAGCCAGTTAAAAACAGTTCCCAAAAATAATCCAATGGCAATCCATGCCTGTCCGGTTCCCAGTGAATAAACGGCACCAGGAAGTCCCATCAGCAGCCAGCCGCTCATATCAGATGCCTGTGCGGACAATGCTGCTACCCAGCCGCTGAGTCCGCGGCCTCCCAGAAAGTAATCTTCTGAGCTTGTAGTAGATTTCATATAGATGGCACCAATGACGATCATCATCAGAAGATACGCCACAAATGCCGCGAAAATCCATAACGTTGTTGTACTCACGTATTCTCCTCCTCAATTTAAAGTGTATTCGTATCTGTTCAGTACCCTCACAGATACGAGCCAAAATCCATGAAAAATCATCTTTGATGATGGGATTTTGGCTTGTATGTCTCGGGATTTTCATGCAAAATGCATGAAAACACCTCGCGGGATATTACCTGCTGAACAGTTACATGTATTCCTATACTTTACCATGATACAGAGAAAAAAACAACCTCGAAAGTGAAATTCACCTCCGAGGCTGCTTTTTATTTTCTTTTTTTCAAATAAACATGCTTAATATAAGCCAACGTCTTTTCTTCTCCTTTATCGGCAAGCATATGCAGCAATGCCTCCAGATCACGGCTGGTCTCCCTGTGAATGAACCACAGCCGGTCTTTATTTTTCATAAAATACTCATAAGGAGCACGGTCCGTATAAGCATCGTCTCCCAGATAATTTCTGGAAGCACTGATGCGGTCCATGACCATCTCAGCTACATATTTTCTGGGCATTTTCGCTCCGTTGATCACATGTTCCTTGTCTTCCAGAGAATAATCTACCCAGTATTCAAAATGATGCCTGTTTCTGCCTTTATGATGCAGCCATGACAATGAAACACCTGTATGTTCCCGCTCTGCATTGTTTGGGCTTCTGTCGCCCTGATAATATTTACATCCGACCAGAAATTCTACCGGCGAGTATTTTGACAGATCATGAAGCAGGCCCTGTTTGTACAGGCCTACACGAAAGCAGTACTTCATAACTAAAAGTTTGTGTCTGGTAATTGTTTTAAAGTGTTTCCATGGATGCATCATTCTTCTCCTGTCGTCCAATAAATATACTGATGGAACGGGGTGCAACCTCAACCATCTTCTGATTTTCCAGTTCCTCTTCCTCTTTGAGGAAATATTCTTCCTCCGGTCCTGATATGGAATTAAAAATCCGGCACCATTTCTGCTTCTTGATCCTTGGAAGTGCAAATTCATGCGGCTCCCAGTGGAAATTGTAAGCGATATAGATAAAGTCATCACTCTGTCCATCCTCTTTCTGCGCATACAGGCCACAGTACATCATGCCAATGTGATAGCTGACGTTGTCATAGGAAGCATACCATGCTCTGCTGCTGTGATATGACAGATCCGGATAGCCAAACGATTTGTAATCCATCACCCGAAGTTCCTTCTCCGGATGCAGAATCGGGTGCTGTTTGCGAAATGCGATCACATCTTTGACAAAATCAATCATTTCTTTATTTTTACCGAAGCTTCTCCAGTCCACCCAGCCCGTTTCATTATCCTGACAATACGCATTGTTATTTCCCTGCTGGGAATTGCCGAATTCATCTCCGCCATAAATCATCGGTGTTCCCTGACTCAAAAGCAGCAGCAGAAAGGCATTTCTCATCTGCTGTTCACGCAGCTTGCGCACAGACAGCCTGCGGCTTGGTCCTTCCACTCCGCAGTTCCAGGAAAAATTATAAGAGTTTCCGTCCTGATTATCCTCCCCGTTTGCCTCATTATGCTTGGCATCATAGGAAACCAGATCCATCAAGGTAAAGCCATCCTGATTGGTGATATAATTGATCGTGCCGTGTGCAGCAGGATTGGAACGCATATGCCTGACAGCAGCATTGAGGGAATCCTCATCACTCTTCAGGAATCGGCGAATATCGTATTTGAAGCCTTCATTACAGACTGCAGCATTGCGTGTACTCTGCCTTTTCCCCATATCCGGCAGACTGTAAAACATCAGCTTGGCTTTACACAAAAGTGGATCCTTGCAAAGCATTTCCACCGGAACTCCATCTCCGAGCAGATGGAAGCCATCGACATGGTAGGTAAGATACCAGTGATGCAGCACCTGCAATACAAGTAAGTGATGCGTATCCTTCGGGAAATAAAATTCCAGAATACATTCTATTCCGGCTTTGTGCAGTGCTTTTACCATATCACGAAACTCTTTGATGGCATCTCTGCCCGCGCAGTATGCTGGTTTTGGAGCAAAATAATTGCCTTTTGTGTAGCCCCAGAAATTTGTCTTCAGCTTATCCTTCATCTTCATCGCATATTTCAAAGGCATATTTTGCGGAAAGATCACTTCATCAAAATCATACACCGGCATCAGTTCCAGAGAAGTAATTCCCAGTTCCTGAAAATACGGAATCTTTTCAATGATTCCGGCAAACGTTCCTTTTTTTCGCACTTTGGAATTTTTCTGCATCGTATAGCCGCGCACATGAATCTTGTATAAAATTGTATCCGAATACGGATATTCAGGTCTTCTGTCTTCCTCCCAGTCATACTTATTCTCATCAAATCCACAGCGGATACTGTGAGGATTGCTGCTGTCGGTTACGGTTCCAAAGCCTGAGCGCCCGACAATTTTTGCAGCGGCCGGATCGTGAACGACTGTTTCTCCAACCTGATAATTGTATTCATACCTTTCCGCTTTAAAATCAGGCAGAAAAACAGAAGCCATCTGTCCTGTAAAATACGAAGAGTCTATCACAATCTCTTCTTCCGGCTGCTCCTGGCCTTTTTTGTACAACAGCAAACGAACATCCTCTTCTGCGGAAAACTCCGCTGCAAAATTGTATCCGCCGGTTCTTCTGACCACGCCCAATACCCTGGGATCCCCCTGCATTACTTTCCTGTCTTTTTTCTCCGCCATAATCCGACCTCCTGCTCCTTACAATATATTTTTATTTTTAAAAATTCATATCCAGCTCAATCGGACAATGATCCGAGCCCATGATCTGAGCGTGGATCACATGATCCTGAAGATATTTTTCCAGACTACTGGAAATACAAAAATAGTCAATTCTCCATCCTGCATTGTTCTGCCGCGCACGAAAACGATAAGACCACCAGGTATAGGCGCCCTCTAAATCCGGATACAAATAACGGAACGTATCGATAAATCCATGATCCAGAACCTTCTGGAAACACGCTCTTTCCTCATCACTGAAGCCTGGATTCTGATGGTTGTTCTGTGGATTTTTCAGGTCGATCTCCGAAAAAGCCACATTCAGATCTCCACAGAAAATCACAGGTTTTTTCTTCTCCAGTTCCTTGAGATATGCAAGAAAATCTTTTTCCCACTGCATGCGATAAGGCAGACGTGCAAGCTCAGTCTGTGCATTCGGTGTATAGACCGTCACCAGATAAAACGCTTCGTACTCACAGGTGATCACCCGGCCTTCCTTGTCATGTTCCTCTATTCCAATGCCATAGGATACGGACAGCGGTTCCTGCTTTGTAAACACGGCTGTTCCGGAATATCCCTTTCTTCTTGCATAATTCCAATACTGGTGATACCCCGGCAATTCCAGCTTCACCTGTCCCTCCTGGCATTTGCTTTCCTGTATACAGAAAATATCTGCATCTGCTTCTTTAAAAAAGTCTTCAAAGCCTTTTTTGATACAGGCCCGAATACCATTTACGTTCCATGAGACCAGCTTCATACGTTCCTCCTAAACTGTTATTTATTATACCTTATTTTGATTCAGAACACAATTTATTCATTAAATCATTTACATAAGCCTGATTCTTTTCATCTGTCATGATCACCAGCATATCGCTGGCCTCCATCTTTGTGCCTCCCTTTGGCAGAAGCTCTGTCGTTCCCCTCTGGACAGCCACGATCAGGCAGTGTTTTGGCCATCCGATGTCACTGATTTTTTTGTTTTCCAAAACAGAGCCATGCATGATCACAAACTCCTGCAGCACCCGCTCCCCGCGCATTGTTTCAGACGGTGCTTCTCTTCCTTCCAGAAGACGTTCCAGAAGGCTTTCATAAATCGGAGCAGAATGCAGAAGATTTGCCACCACATAAGCCACGATTGAAACGAGAGACAGCGACAGCATTGATCTGAGAGACCCCGTCATCTCAAAAATCAACAAAATCCCCGTCAGCGGAGCACGCACAATCGCAGAGAAAAAGCCTGCCATGGACAGACACACCACATTGTCAATATATCCGGGATCCCATCCAAGATATTGCACACCAATCGTACCATAAGAAGCACCGATCAGACTTCCCAGCACCAGCAGCGGAAAGAAAATTCCGCCTGGCGCCCCGGACCCGAAGCTGATTGCCGAAAACAGAAATTTTACGGCAAGGATCAGAAGCAGGGAACGCAAAATCCATTCACTATCTGCCGCATTTTCCACAATCGCATGACCGCTTCCGAGTACGACGGGATATACAAAACCAAGAACACCGGCAAGCAGAAACGGAATCAGAAGTTTTCCTGTTCTGTTTAAAAATTTTGCTTTTTTAAATAAAGACTGTACAAATAATGTAAAACAATTGTAGAACGCGCCCGCAAATCCAAGCAAAACACCGAGCAGTATAATAATCCAGTAATCATCCTGTTTGATAAAGCTTCCCATCTGAAACTGGAATACCGGCTGAAGTCCCAGAATATGGGACGATATGTAATCCGCTGCCAGCGAAGATGCCATGGCAGAAACCAGAACCGAGGACGAAAAGTTCTTATGAACTTCCTCCAGCGAAAACATAATACCTGCCAGCGGAGCGTGAAAAGCAGCCGCCAGACCGGCGCTTGCACCGCAGGTAAGCAAAATTTTTTCTTCACTCTTGTCACATTTGAGTGCTTTGGAAACACCTTTTCCCGTCATGGAACCAAGCTGGATCGACGGACCTTCTCTTCCAAGAGACAGACCGGCAAGCAGCGACAGAAAGCCTCCCAGAAATTTAGCCGGAAGCACTTTCCACCAGGTCTGATCCAGCTTTCCTGTCATCTCTCCTTCCATCTGCGGAATACCGCTTCCCGAAATCATCGGTTCCCAGTCCAGCAGTTTTCCCACAACAAAAGCCAAAAGAATCAGAATTCCAAACCATCCTGCCATACGCAGAGGGTTTCCGCTGCAGTAATTCAAAATCATGTTCAGCCAGTCACCCGCATAGGTCAGAGCGATGCGGTAAGCCAGCACGACAAGGCCGCTGACAATGCCCACAAGAAAACCCTTTCCTACCAGATTGACCTGATAAAGACTTTTTCTTCGCCCAATCATATGGGCTGTATCCTTTTTCACAATAACTCCTCCCTCAACTATTTTGTTACTGTTCACTCCGTTCACAGTAACTTAGCCAAAATTCATTCCAGATTGCCTTCGGCAATGGAATTTTGGCTTGTATGTCTCGGGATTTTGGCATATTCATGCCAAAACACCTCGCGGGATAGTGCCGTGTGAACAGTAACACTATTTTCTTTTTTTATTATACACTCCCCTTCATTTCCTTGCAATCGTTTGAAGTATCTGTTAAAGTATTCTTTATAAGAGAATACAAAAAAGTGAGGAATTAACATGAGTGAAGAAAAAGTAAATGCAGGATGTGCGCCAAGTGACTGCGCACACTGTTCAAGCAACTGCAGTTCCAACCCGAACTACAACCAGTCTCATAACACCATCACTCTGACTCTGGATGACGATACAGAATTAACCTGTGCCATCCTGACCGTTTTTCCGGTTGAGTCCAAAGAGTATATCGCTCTTCTTCCACTGGATGAAAACGGCAAAAACGAGAGCGGTGACGTGTACATCTATGCATTCTCCAGAACAGAAAACGGAGATCCCATGCTGGAAAACATCGAGGATGATGAAGAATATGCAAAAGTGGCAGAAGCCTTTGACACCATTCTGATGAACGCAAAAAAAGCAGAAGAGGCCGGTGCCCCTCTGGAATAACCTGCAAAAAAGACCACTTCGCAGCCAGTCAGGCTGTCGAGTGGTCTTTTTGTTTTATACCTCTACATCGAGAGAATAGTCGATATTGTCAAAATGGAAACCAAACATATGATAGAAATCTTCCCAGTAACCTTCGATATCGGTCAGTTCTTTTACGTTTTCGGTGCTGACTTTTTCCCAGATTTTCATCACTTCGTTCTGTACCTTTTCGTCCAGTTCCCAGTCATCCATACGAATCTTGTACTCGTCATCTGTACAGACTTCCGGCACAAACAGCTTTGTGTGGAAGAGACGGCTGATCTGCTGGATACATCCCTCATGTGTTCCCTGCTCTTTCATTACTTTATATAAAGCTGCAAAATACAGCGGCACGATCGGAATCGCTGCACTCGCCTGTGTGACAAGCGCCTTGTTTACAGAAATATATGCTTGCACGCCTTCAAACTCCCGGTTAATCTCCACGGCTGTCTTATGAAGGTGTTTTTTCGCCTGTCCGATTGTTCCGTCAAAGTAGATCGGATACGTCAGCTTCGGTCCGATATAGGAATAAGCAATCGTGATTGCGCCATCAGCCAGAACGCCTGCCTGTTTCAGCGCTGCGATCCAGTCTTTCCAGTCTTCACCGCCCATTACCTTAATGGTTGCTTCCAATTCTGCTTCTGTTGCCGGCTCAATCGTTTTTTCTGCGACCTCATTCTTGCGAAGATCCAGACTCTTGTTTGTAAAGGTCTCTCCCGTTGTTTTCAAAACAGAATTGTAAACGGTTCCGTCTGCCGTTGTTCTTCTCGGCGCAGCAAGACTGTAGATCACCAGATCAACCTGTCCCAGGTCTTCACGGATGACATCAATCACCTGCTCCTTGATCTCAGCAGAAAATGCATCTCCATTGATGGACTTTGCGTAAAGTCCTTCTTCCTGCGCAAATTTCTCAAAAGCTTTTGTGTTATACCAGCCCGGTGTGGCCGTTCTCTTTCCTGCCGCCTCACGTTCAAACATCACACCCAGCGTATCTGCTTTGCAGCCAAATGCAGCTGTGATCCTGGATGCCAGTCCATATCCTGTGGATGAGCCGATCACCAGTACTTTCTTCGGTCCGTCTATGGTTCCCTGTTCTTCTACATATTTTATCTGCCTTCTTACGTTTTCCTCGCAGCCTGTCGGATGCGCTGTTGTACAAATATACTCTCTTACTTTTGGTTCTACGATCATACTAACCTCCACTACGCAATGTAGTATTGAAAACTATATATTTTGATTGTCAAACTATTCTATCATAAAACTATTTTGGATGCAAGATAAAAAAATAGTCACGTGATATTTTCCTCGCATGTATGCAAAAAAATACCGCCGATCACATTTCATGACCAGACGGTATCGAATATCCTTTATTTTGTTGTGCTTCCAAATCCGCCATTTCGGATTTCTGTCACTTCATCGTCTACGGTAATGCCATACTCGACAAAGATGCCCTGCATAAAGCCGTCGCCCAGCTCCAGGCGCATCACTTTCTCCTCATTGGAATCATTCGTGATCTTGGCAAAAATATGGCCTTCGTTATCGGAATGGAAATAATCGCTGTCGATGATTCCCACGGTATTATTCAGCTGCAGACGATATTTGAAGCCCAGACCGCTTCTCGGATAAAGCTTCAATACCCAGTCATCCTGCATTTCCACGCGGATTCCGGTAGGAATCTTGATGGTTTCTCCCGGTTCGAGAGAAAACGTCAGCGGTGCAAAAAAATCATAACCGGCAGAACCTTTTGTTGCACGTTTTGGAAGCTCAATATTCTCATAGATTTTCTGCAATTCCTTCTCATTTTCCGGACCAAATGCATCAGTCCATCCCTCTTTGAACTGCTGGTAACTTACTTTATGAAATTTTGCGATTCTCTTCATCTGTCTGCGCCTCCTTTTCTTATTCTGCGTGAAGGACTACTTTGCCTGTCTCCAGGGTTTTCTGTACATCGATCACTCTCTGGTTGCTGCTGCCCTTCCACTGAAGGGTAATATCCTTCTTATCTGCCTCAAACTCGCCATCCACCAGCACATCGAGATAGCGAAGTACTTCTTCCCCTACCAGGCTTTCCCATTTTGCACCTGTGTAAAGCCACTGCGTTTTATCCGGATATTTCTCTCTGATTTCTCTGGCAAGAGCTGTGATCCCTGTCACATTGTTGGGATGCATGGGATCACCGCCGCTGTAGGTAATGCCTGAGATATATGATTTTTCCAGTTCACGGAAAATCTCCTGGCGTTCTTCCTCACGAAACGGAAGTCCGCCATTGGGATCCCAGGTCACAGGATTCTGGCATTCTTTGCAGCAATGCGAGCATCCTGCCACCCAGAGGACTACACGCAGGCCATCGCCGTTTAACATATCGTCCTTTGTTATATTGTGATATCTCATGATACTTCCTCAGGAACGTCCTTGATGCTGAAGCTCATACGTCCCATTTTATCTTTGCCCATGCAGATGACCGTTACTTCATCTCCAAGGGATAATACATCTTCTACCTTGTCAATTCTTCTCTTTGCGATTTTGGAAATGTGAACCATTCCCTCTTTGCCCGGTGCAAATTCCACAAACGCACCAAATTCTTTGATGCTTACGACTTTACCGGTAAAGATCTGGCCTTCCTCAAAATCGCTGGCGATGATACGGATCATCTCGCATGCCTCATCCATCTTTTCAGCGTCTGTTCCGCATACCGATACCGCACCGTCATCTGTGATATCAATCTTCACACCAGTGCGCTCGATGATCGCATTGATGGTCTTTCCGCGCTGTCCAACCACATCACCGATCTTCTGAGGATCAATGGACATCTGTACAATCTTCGGTGCATATTTGCCTACCTCAGCGCGAGGTGCATCGATGGCTTTCTCCATGACTTCTGTAAGGATATACTCTCTTGCCTCTTTCGTTCTGGCAATGGCTTCCTCTACGATCGGTCTTGTCAGACCATGAATCTTAATATCCATCTGAATTGCAGTGATACCGTCATGTGTACCGGCAACCTTAAAGTCCATATCTCCGAAGAAGTCTTCCAGGCCCTGGATATCCGTCAGTACGATGTAGTCATCGTCTGTCTCGCCTGTCACCAGACCTGCAGAAATTCCGGCAACCGGTTTTCTGATCGGCACACCTGCTGCCATCAGAGACATGGAAGATGCACAGATACTTGCCTGAGAAGTAGAACCGTTGGACTCAAACGTCTCAGATACGGTACGGATCGCATATGGGAATTCCTCAACAGTCGGAAGTACCGGAACCAGCGCACGCTCAGCCAGTGCTCCATGTCCGATCTCACGACGTCCCGGTCCTCTGGATGGTTTTGTCTCACCGACAGAGTAGGACGGGAAGTTGTAGTGGTGCATATATCTCTTATTTGTCTCAAATTCATCCAGACCATCGATTCTCTGTGCGTCAGCCAGCGGAGCCAGTGTCGTAACGGTACAGATCTGTGTCTGTCCGCGTGTAAACATTGCAGAACCGTGCACTCTCGGAATCAGATCCACTTCTGCTGCCAGCGGACGAATCTCTGTGATTGCTCTTCCATCTGGACGTTTGTGATCTTTGAGGATCATTTTGCGGACCGTCTTCTTCTGGTACTGGTATACAGCCTCTCCCAGAACAGCCAGCCACTCTTCCTTCTCAGCAAATGCTTCTTCCAGTTTCTCTGTGATCTGACGGATGTTTTCTTCTCTCTTCTGTTTCTCATCTGTGAAAACAGCTACTTCCATCTCTTCCGGAGGAACGATCTCTTTGATTGCTGCAAACAGTTCTTCCGGAACGGCACAGCTTTCGTATGCATGTTTTGGTTTGCCGCACTCAGCTACGATTTTCTCAATGAATGCAATGATTTCCTGATTGACTTCGTGTGCCTTATAAATTGCCTCGATCATCACATCTTCTTTTACTTCATTCGCACCAGCCTCGATCATAATAACCTTTTCTTTGGTGGAAGCCACCGTAAGCTGAAGATCGGAGATCTCTTTCATAGCCAGAGACGGGTTGATGATAAACTCTCCGTTCACCATACCTATCTGTGTCGTTGCACAAGGTCCGTCAAACGGGATATCGGAAATACAGGTCGTGATGGATGCACCCAGCATAGCCGGAATCTCAGGGTTGCACTCCGGATCTACGGACATAACCATATTATTTAAAGTTACATCGTTGCGGTAATCCTTCGGAAACAGCGGTCTCATCGGGCGGTCAATGACACGGCTGGTCAGGATTGCATGCTCGCTCGCCTTACCCTCACGTTTGTTGAAGCCTCCCGGAATTTTGCCGACTGCATACATTTTCTCTTCATATTCCACGCTCAGAGGGAAGAAATCAATTCCTTCTCTCGGCTTATCAGAAGCAGTTGCAGTGGATAAAACCGTCGTGTCGCCATAATGCATCAGAGCAGCACCATTTGCCTGTTTTGCCACACGGCCGATATCTACAGTCAGGGTTCTGCCCGCAAGTTCCATAGAATAACTTTTGTACATATTCATTTTTCTCCTTTTTCTTAAATATTGCGCGAAAGTCCGAAACAACTGAAAAAAACATTTTCGGATAAATGCTCTTTTCAGTAGTCTCGGCAAAATCTTTCGCAGATAAACAAATGAAAACAGGAGCGGATTCCTCCGCCCCCGCATTGTGGATACCAGTCTTTTCGCCGGACTGATTATTTTCTCAGACCTAATTTCTCGATCAGTGCACGGTATCTGTTAATGTCAGTTTTCTTTAAGTAAGCCAGAAGGCCTCTTCTCTGACCAACCATTTTCAGAAGACCTCTTCTGGAATGATGATCTTTATGGTTTGTTTTCAGATGCTCTGTCAGCTCCTGAATTCTTGCTGTTAAAATTGCTACCTGAACCTCTGGTGATCCTGTGTCACCTTCTGTTCTGGCATACTCTTTCATAATTGCTGCTTTCTTTTCTTTTGAAATCATTTTATTTTCCTCCTGAAATTCTATTATCGCCTCACATTAAGAGTTGGTCGGAGTGTCCAGACTCTGAACATGGGCTGCTCACACTTTGACAGTATAACACATGTGATTTCTGATGTAAACTCTTTTTTAAAGCGGATTTCCATATTTTTTTCCGGTTTCGATATCCTGATCCAGCTGCACTTTCAGCGCCTGCAAAGACTCAAATCTTCTCTCAGGACGGACAAAATGGAAAAATTCCACTCTGGCCTCCCTGCCATACAAATCCTCCGAGCAGTCGAACAGATACGTTTCCACACCAAGAAACTGTTCTCCGCCCACGGTCGGTTTATATCCCACATTGGTGATTCCCATGTAAGATTCTGTCTCAAAATGCGTTCGTGTCACATAAACACCATTCGGCGGCATCAGCTTTTCTCTGGAAGGAATCAGATTTGCCGTCGGCACACCAATGGTCCTTCCGAGCCGCCTTCCATGCACGACTTCCCCTTCTGTGGAAAAAATATAACCGAGAAGCTGATTTGCCTTCTCTATATTTCCCTCGTTGAGCTGCTCTCTCACATACGTGCTGCTGATTTCTCTTGAACCATCCATTTCCTTTGAAAGAACCTCCACCTCAAATCCATAGAGTTTTCCCAGCTGTGCCAACACCTGCGTGTTGCCTTTTCGCTGATAACCGAAACGGTAATCCGGTCCCACCACGATATGCGCTGCGTGAAGTCTGTCTACGAGAATTTCTTTTACAAATTCTTCGGGACTCATATGCATCATTTTTTTGTCCAGCGTGCACTCAACCAGAAGTTCCATCCCCATACGATTCAGCAGGCGGATCCGCTCCTGTCTGGTGAGAAGTTTTTTATCCCGATTGGAAAACGCCACCACGGTCTTTTTCCAGTTGTATTTCATTCCTAACTCCTCAACCCGCCTGATCAGCTTCTGATGTCCTCTGTGAACACCATTAAATTTTCCCAGTGTGACCACGGTACGCTGATTTTCAGGCAGAATGGGGACTTCCTGTGTATATTCCATATGACCTCCGATGCACCAGTGCCGTGACTGCACTAGTGAAACATTTTTACCGGATAATACCGGCGGCTGCCCTCTTTGCGGGCATAGATACCAATAAAAGTACCCTGACTGTCATAAGCACGCACCCATCCCTCCAACGGAATCGGCGTCACAGCTTTGCAGTCAATGGGATTCCCATTTAAAAGCAATTTATCCAGGCTGGACGGACAGGTAAAGGAAGGAAGCTGCGCAAACATCTCTTCCACAGACGTCACGAGCTGCATGACTTCTTCTCTCTGTGCATAAGACGCAATCTCTTCCAGTGTATGACTGTTTTCCAGAGAAAAACGCTCTACGCGGATGCGTACCAGTTTCTCCATGGCAGCACCGCATCCCAGCTTCTCTCCAATGTCATGACAAAGCGTCCTTATGTACGTTCCTTTAGAACAGGTCACCCGCAGAGAGATCCTCGGCAGCGTCATATCCAGCAGTTCAATCTCATAAAAATGCACTGGTCTCGGTTTCCGCTCTACCTCAATTCCCTCGCGGGCCAGCTCATAAAGCTTCTTTCCGTTTACTTTCAAAGCGGAATACATCGGAGGAACCTGCATCTGGTCGCCGAGAAAGCTTTTGACAGCTGCCTCTGCCTCATCAGGAGAGCAGACCACTTCCCGTTCTCTCAGGACAGTTCCCGTCGTATCCTGCGTGTCGGTAGAAATTCCAAGCAACAGTACCGTCTCATAAGTTTTCTTCTTGTCCGTGAGCATATCGCAAAGTCTGGTTCCCTTGCCCAGACACACCGGTAAGACTCCGGTAGCCTCCGGATCAAGCGTTCCTGTATGACCGATTTTTTTCTGTCCGAGAATGCCTCTCAGCTTCGCCACCACATCATGCGATGTAAATCCGGCCTCCTTATACACATTGATTACTCCGTCTATCATTTTCTAGCCTTTCAATAACTGTTTTTCAATTTGTTCTGCCAGATTGTTCAGAACATCATAAGCAGTACCGCTCATATCACATCCGGCCGCTCTGGTATGACCGCCGCCGCCAAAATATAATGCTACCCTGCTTACATCCACCCTTCCATTTGAACGCATGCTGACTTTATACTGCATCGGGTCATGCTCATAAATAAAGACTGCAACCTCAACGCCCTTGGTCAGACGAAGCTGACTCACAATACCGTCGAGATCCTTTCCGTCCACATGATAAAAGTCCATATCTTTTTTTCGTACGATACCTGCAATGCAGGTTCCGTGAAGGAACAGAATACTTTCTGTCAGGACACGGCCCATAATCTGATTCTGCAGATACGATTTCTGGTAAAAACTTTCATCAATGATTTTATTAAAATCAAATCCGGTAGCCATCAGCTTTGCCGCAATTTCCATGGTTCTTGGTGTTGTCGAAGAATACTGAAACACGCCGGTGTCATGAATCATACCTGTATAGATAGCAACGGCTACAGGCTGTGTGACTTTCTCAGGATCCAGAAGTGTATAGAGCACTTCCGAAGCCGAGCTGACCTGCCCTTCCACATGATTGATATCCGCAAAGCCCTTGTTGCTGATATGATGATCCAGACAGAATGTCCTTTTTGCATGCGCAAACATGGTTTCTGCCAGACCGATCCGATCCGGGCTGCTGACATCGCAGGTAATAAACAGATCATATACTTTTGTATCATCCGCTTCCATCTGAATCTCATCAAAATTCTGAATATACGCAAAGTCCTGCTTCGGATGATCCAGATAAACATCAACTGCAAGCTTCGGATACTCCTGTTTCAGATAGAGATACAGCCCCATACAGGTACCCACACAGTCCCCATCCGGACGCACATGCCCGGCAATTCCGACACTTCGGACACTTTCATCCAGCAGTTCTGAAATTTTTTTCATTTTCGTCACCTCTGTTTCCTACTTCTCATTGTTGATTAACTCATCGATTTTTCTGGACATCTCCACACCATATTCGATGGAAGTATCCAGAATAAAACGAATTTGAGGTGTGTAACGCAGATTCAGTCTGGACGCAAGCTGTCTTCTTACATATCCCTCTGCACTGTTTAATCCCGCCATCGTATCAGATCTGGCCTGATCATTTCCCAAAACACTGATATAAGCTTTGCAGGTTTTCAGATCCGGAGCCACTTCCACGGCCGTCACAGAGGTCATGGAGTGGATACGCGGATCTTTGATATCATTGCGGATAATATTGCTGAGTTCTCTTAAGACTTCTCCGTTCACACGAGTATTCTTAATGCTGTTCTTTCTCATATATTACCTCTTTATCTATCTATATTTTTATCTGGGCACCTCTACCATGATGTAAGCTTCTACCTGGTCTTCTTCTTTGACATCATTGAAATCTTCAAATACAAGACCACACTCATATCCGGCTTTGACTTCCTTCACGTCGTCTTTGAAACGCTTCAGGGATGCCAGAGCGCCCTCATAAATCTGTTCACCCTCACGGGTAATTCTTACTTTACAGTTTCTCTCAAAACGTCCATCTAATACATAACTTCCGGCAATTGTACCAACACCTGAAGCCTTAAAGGTCTGACGTACCTCACCGTGGCCGATTACCTGCTCCTCAAAGATTGGATCGAGCATACCCTTCATGGCAGCTTCCACATCCTCGATTGCCTGATAAATAACCTTATACAGTCTCAGATCCACGCCTTCCTGCTCGGCAATTGCTTTTGCAGTGGCATCCGGACGAACGTTAAATCCGATGACGATCGCGTTGGAAGTAGATGCCAGAGTCACGTCAGACTCATTGATCGCACCAACACCGCCATGAATCACTTTGACTACCACTTCTTCATTGGAAAGCTTGGTCAGACTCTGTTTGACAGCTTCCACAGAACCCTGTACATCGGCTTTGACGATGATTGGCAGTTCTTTGAGCGTACCTGCCTGAATCTGATCAAACAGATCATCGAGAGACAATCTGGATTTGGTATCCTCCAGCATACGGTTTCTGTTCTCAGATACAAAGGTTGCCGCAAAGGATTTCGCTTCTTTATCCGTATCAAAGGCAATCAGAATCTCACCTGCATTCGGCACATCACCCAGACCAAGAATTTCTACCGGTGTGGATGGACCTGCCTCTTTGACTCTTCTTCCCTTGTCATCCATCATGGCACGTACTTTACCGGAACATGCACCTGCAGCAATGAAATCACCGACATGCAGCGTACCCTTCTGAACCAGAATCGTCGCAACCGGTCCTTTTCCTTTGTCAAGCTCTGCCTCAATGACGATACCTCTTGCCTCACGGTCCGGATTTGCTTTTAATTCACAAACCTCTGCTGTCAGAAGGAGCATCTCCAGAAGGTCATCGATACCCTCACCGGTATGTGCAGATACCGGAACAAAAATAGTGCTGCCGCCCCAGTCTTCCGGAATCAGCTCGTACTCGGATAATTCCTGTTTGACACGCTCAATGTTGGCGCTTGGTTTATCAATTTTGTTGATGGCAACTACGATTTCAATGCCTGCAGCCTTCGCATGGCTGATTGCCTCTACTGTCTGCGGCATCACACCATCGTCTGCAGCAACGACAAGAATCGCGATATCGGTAGAATTTGCACCACGCATACGCATAGCGGTAAATGCCTCATGTCCCGGAGTATCCAGGAATGTGATCTTCTGTCCATTGATTGTTACCACATAAGCACCGATGTGCTGTGTGATACCGCCAGCCTCACGGTCTGTGACATGTGTATTACGGATTGCATCCAAAAGAGAAGTTTTTCCGTGGTCAACATGACCCATAACACAGACAACCGGCGGTCTTGGAACCATCTGGCTCTCATCTTCTTCTTCCTCTTTCAGAAGTTCTTCGATGACATCCACTTTCTCTTCCTGTGTTGCGATAATATCATAGCTTAATGCGATTTCCTCTGCCTGCTCGAAATCAATTTCCTGATTCACCGTAACCATGGTTCCTTCCAGGAACAGCTTCTTCACGATCACAGATGGCTGCATCTTCATAGCCTCTGCCAGATCACGGATCGTCAGTCTCTCCGGAATGGTGATCTCTTTGATCTCCGGTTTCTTCTCTTCCTGTTTTGGCTGAGGAGCCGGTTTCTGAAGCGCTTTCGGAATACGCATGTTTGGACGGCGTCCTCCTCCCTGATTTGGTCTGCGTCCCTGTGTCTTCTCATGGTCTTTTCTGTTTTTGTTTTCTTTCTTATCGCGCTCTCTCTTGCTTTCCTTCTGGGATTTTGCAGCGGCTTCTACTGCAAATGCAGAGTTCTCAAAGCGTTCTTTGTTGTTATCGTTATATTTTCTTCCCTGACTATTCTGGCCGCCTCTCTGGTTGTTCTGACCCTGGCGTCCGCCAAAACGGGAATTTCCGCCTCTGTCGCCTCTGTCGTTTCTGTCCTCTCTGTCACCGCGCTCATTTCTATCATTCTGCGGACGTCCGCCCTGCGAACGGTTCTGATTGTTGGAGAAACGATTATTCTGGCCGCCTCTCTGATTATTCTGGCCCTGACGGTTATTCTGACCGCCTTTCTGATTGTTCTGGCCGCCGCGGTTCTGCTGCGGTCTGGACTGAGTGTTCTGCTTTGGTGCATCCTGTGCAGGTTTTGCTGCTGCCTTTGCAGGCTCCTGTGCCTGTTTTGCCGCCTCTGCCTGCTTCGGTGCGTCCTGTGCAGGTCTGGCTGTCTGTTTTGCTGCATCTGCCGGTTTCTTTGCGCCCTGCGGCTTCGGTGCACCCGGACGTTTCTTCTTTGTATTTTTGCCTCCATCGCTTGCGTTCTGCGCATGGAATACACGGATCAATTTTTTCTTTTTCTTCGGAGCCTCCGTGGTGGCTTCCTCCTGATTCATTCCCTGTTTTTCCTCGTTCACTACTGTATTTATCTCCTGACTTTTCTTATTGTTACGGTATTTTTGCCGCACCTGACCGACCAGAGGTTCCGGTACAGTACTCATATGGCTTTTGGCATCCATACCCTGGGTTTTCAGATACTGTATGATTTCCCTGTTAGACCTGCCAAGTTCGGCAGCAAGCTCATGTACTCTCATAGACATATCACTACCTCCTTTACCGATGTCACTTTTTTATGTCTGATTCAATCTTGTGAAGGGTAGTTTTTTATAATCGCCTTTGTAAAATTTTCGTCCAGTACTGCCAGACTCGCACGGAATTCCTTGCCGATGCATCTTCCAAGCTGTTCTTTGTCTCCCACCAAAATCATAGGAACTTCATAGAAATGGCACATGTTGGAAAACTTTTTCTTCGTGTTATCCGAAGCATCTTCCGCGACCACGACCAACAGTCCCTTTCCGCTTTTTACTGCCTTTTCTGTGGAAAATTCACCACTGACAACCTTTCCCGCTTTCGTCGCCAGACCTAACAGAGATAGTATTTTATTTTTGTTCAACTGCTTCAAACTCCTTTTTCAGTTCCTGATACACATCCTGGGAGATGGATACTTTCAAAGAGCGCTCCAACCCTTTGTTCTTCATCGCTTTTTCCAGACAAGCGGCATCATAGCACAGATAAGCACCTCTGCCGTTTTTCTTGCCTGTGGTATCCAGAAGGATCTCTCCCTCCGGTGTACGAAGCACGCGCATCATCTCTTTCTTGCTTTTCATCTCCCTGCATCCGGTACACTGACGCATGGGAATCTTATTCTTCATCTTTGCTCTCAACCTCTTCCAAAGAATCCTCTGTCTGCTCCAGTTCTTCTGTCTCAAATGGTTCTTCTGCCTGGAGTTCTTCCATGATATCAGCCTCATACTCGTCTTCCAGAAGGCTCATATCGTCCTCTTCCTCTGTCTCCGGTTCTTCTTCCTCATAATCATAAAGATCACCGGACTCCTTCGCCTGCGTCTCACTCTTGATGTCAATCTTAAAGCCTGTCATGCGGGCAGCAAGACGGGCATTCTGTCCTTCTTTACCAATAGCAAGAGACAGCTGATAATCCGGAACAACCACAAGTGCTGTTTTCTCATCCGGATCTGCCAGAACTGCGATGACCTTCGCCGGGCTCAGTGCATTTTCAATCAGGATTGCCGGATTCTCATCCCAGTTTACGATATCAATCTTTTCACCGCGAAGTTCTTCCACGATGGCATTGACACGGGCACCATTCATACCGACGCATGCTCCGACCGGATCAACATCCGGATCATTGGACCATACAGCCATCTTTGTACGGGATCCTGCCTCACGGGCAATACATTTGATCTCAACAATGCCTTCTTTTACTTCTGTTACTTCTTCCTCAAACAGACGTTTTACCAGTTCCGGATGTGTTCTGGATACCTGGATGCGAGGTCCCTTCGGTGTATCCTTTACTTCCAGGATATATACTTTGATGCGCTCTGTCGGCTGGAATACTTCTCCCTTCACCTGCTCATTCTCACTGAGCATGGCATCTGCCTTGCCAAGATTGATGCTTACATTCTTGCCCATATAGCGCTGTACAATACCAGTTACCACATCTTTTTCTTTGCCGTAATATTCATTGTAAATTGCTTTTCGTTCTTCCTCACGGATTTTCTGAAGGATGACATTCTTTGCATTCTGTGTGGCAATGCGTCCGAATTCTCTGGACTGAATCGGCACATGCACAATGTCACCCACTTCTGCTCTGCCATTTTCTTTCTGCGCCTGGGAAAGCAGAATCTCTGTCACCGGATCCTCCACATGCTCCACAACAGTCTTCTCAGCTGTCACGCTGAAATCACAGGTCTGCGGATTGATGTTGACTTTTATGTTATCTGCCTTTCCAAAGTGATTCTTACAAGCCTGGATCAAAGACTGCTCAATTGCTTCGAGCAATGTATCTTTGCTGATGTTCTTCTCTTTTTCAAGAATCGTCAAAGCTTCCAGTAATTCTGTGTTCATTTTTTCTTTATCCTCCTATTAATTTTAGAAATGAATGGCTAATCTGATTAATGCAATATCTTTTTTATCAAATGTACGGGTGGTGCCCTCTTCTGTCTCAATCGTCACACTGCTATCATCATATGCCTGCAATATGCCATAGAATTCCTTTTCCCGATCAATTGCCTTGTAAGTTCTGATTTCCAGTTCCTTGCCCATGCTGCGTTTGTAATCCTTTTCTTTTTTCAAAGGACGCCCAAGTCCCGGAGAACTCACTTCCATAATGTAGCTTTCTTCGATAAAGTCTTCCTGGTCCAGTTTTTCGTTGAACAGACGGCTGACAGCCTCACAGTCATTGATGGTGATCCCACCTTCTTTATCAATGTAACTGCGAAGATACCATTCTCCGCCTTCCTTCACATATTCCACATCCACCAGTTCAAAACCCATGGAATCCAGAATCGGTGTAATCAATGCCTCTGCTTTCTGTTCATATACTTCTCTTCTGCTCAATTTCTCACCACCTTCTTGTACTCGCAAAAAAACTCCAACATATGATAAGAGTGGACTCGCAAGCCCACTCTTATCGTTGTCATACTATTAATATCTACTTCATGATACCACTCTATACTTCAAAATGCAAGAGTAAACTTCAACTTCTCTGTTTTGTTCCCTTCGAATCACGCTTCGATAATTTCAAACGGTTTAGATTTACCTGTTTTTCTTTATACGGTGCTGTATATTCTTTGCTGCTTTCCAGAAGGTACGCACCGGTCAGAACATCGTCTTCTGCAAGGCGCATCCCGCGCACACCGATCGCACCTTTTTTCTTCAAAGGCACATCCTGTATCAGAAAACGAAGAAAATATCCCTTCTCACTCTGCAGGACAACAAATTCACTGTAATCCGACACACCCACAAAAATGACTTCATCTTCCTCAGCCAGCTTTGTAGCCGCAATGGTCCGCTTGGTCACATCAAACTCGCAGCCCTCAACGAGTTTTACCATCGACTGTCTGGTCACAAACAGAAGGCTGGAAGCTTTGACCTGTTCCATGCTCATGATCATGAGAGGACGCTCCTGCTGGCTGCTGAAATTACTCAGATTATCAATCGGCACTCCCTTATCACGAAGTTTCTTCGTCGGAATATCCGTCACTTTAATCGTATGCATTTTTCCCTGATCTGTAAAAATACAGATTTTATCCGTGTTCATGCAGGTAAAGATGTATTTGTTGTCTCCGTCTGCCGCCTCTTTGTTTCTGTCATAGATTGCCTTATCCATAATTTTGGCATACCCGAAACGGTCCATCAGAAATACAACTTCTGTCTCTTCCATCTTCTTTTCTTCGAGTACGATCTCCTCGGCATTCTCAATGGAAGTTTTTCGTTTTCTCGCATACGCCTTTTTGATCGCATCCAGATCATCCATGATGACCTGTGCCATGGAATCATACTCGTTCAGAATCTTCTCATAGCGCTGGATATTTGCCAGCGTTGTCTCATGCTCCTTCAAAAGAGCCTCCACCTCGAGACCGATCAGCTTGTACAGACGCATCTCCAGAATGGCAGTCGCCTGACGCTCGGTAAAATTGAGCATCTTCGCCATCGTCTCACTGGCTTTTGTTTTGAATTTGATTCCCTTCGTCGTTCCGTTGACCAGACACTCTTTGACCTGCGCCTGGTTTTTGCTGCCGCGCAGAATCTCAATGATCAGATCGATCACATCACACGCCTTGATCAGACCCTCCTGCACTTCCTTTCGCTCCATCTCTTTCGCAAGCAGTGTCTGATGCTTTCTCGTGCACAGTTCAAACTGGAAATCCACATGATGCTCAATGATTTCTTTCAGTCCGAGCGTCTCCGGTCTTCCCTGTGCGACAGCCAGCATATTGACACCAAAGGTATCCTCAAGCTTCGTTTTCTTATAGAGAAGATTTTTCAGATTCTCCACGTCAGCTCCCCGGCGAAGCTCCAGCACGATCCGAATTCCCTCTTTGGAAGACTGGTTGGAAATATCCATAATATCTGTCGTTTTCTTTGTCTCAACAAGGGATGCCACATCATTCAGGAATTTTCCGATGTTTGCCCCGATCATTGTGTACGGAATCTCCGTGATCACAAGATTTTGTTTGCCGTTCTTTCCCTGCTCGACTTCCACTCTTCCACGAATCCGGATTTTTCCCGTTCCTGTCTCATAGATTTTGAGCAGTTCATCCTGATTGACTACGATTCCGCCCGTCGGAAAATCCGGTCCTTTCAGATAACGCATCAGACCTTTCGTGGTAATGTTTTCGTTTTTCATATATGCCTTCACGGCATCCACAACCTCACCTAGGTTGTGCGGCGGAATGCTGGTTGCCATACCGACCGCAATGCCTTCGGCTCCATTGACGAGCAGATTCGGAATGCGCACCGGAAGCACCTGCGGCTCTTTCTCCGTCTCATCAAAGTTCGGTACAAAATCAATGACATTCTTGTCAAGGTCTGCCAGATACACTTCCTGCGTGATTTTTTCCAGGCGTGCCTCTGTATAACGCATGGCAGCCGCTCCGTCTCCTTCAATGGAACCAAAATTTCCATGACCGTCCACCAGAGCCTGTCCTTTCTTAAACTCCTGTGCCATGACCACCAGCGCATCATAAATCGAACTGTCACCGTGCGGATGATATTTACCCATTGTATCTCCAACGATACGGGCACATTTTCGATAAGGACGGTCATAGCGGATTCCCAGCTCGTACATATCGTAGAGCGTTCTCCTTTGTACCGGCTTCAGTCCGTCCCGCACATCGGGAAGGGCTCTTGAAACGATTACACTCATGGCATAATCAATGTATGATTTCTGCATCACCTCCGCATAATCGGTCCGTATGATTGTCTCTGTCTCCATCTTTCCAACTCCTTATCTGTCTAAATATCAAGTTCTGCATCACGCGCATGCTCATAAATAAATGCCTTTCTCGGCGGTACATCCGAACCCATCAGCACCTCCGTCACCTCTGAGGCCATGCGGGCATCCTCAATCTCCACACGTTTCAGGATACGTGTCTTCGGATTTAATGTGGTCTCCCACAACTGCTGGGCATCCATCTCGCCCAGACCTTTGTATCTTTGCAATGTAAAAGAGCCCTTGTGGGTCTTTCTGTATTTTTCCAGTGCCTTGTCATCATACAGATACTCTTCTTTTCCTTTTTTCGGCATCACCTTATAAAGCGGCGGCATCGCAATGTACACATGACCTTCATAGATCAGTTCCGGCATAAACCGGTAAAACAGCGTCAGCAGCAAGGTGGAAATGTGGGCACCGTCGACATCCGCATCCGCCATGATCACAATTTTGTCATAGCGCAGCTTCGTGATATCAAAATCGTTGCCGTACCCTTCTGAAAATCCACAGCCAAACGCATTGATCATCGTCTTAATCTCCGCATTAGCGAGTACCTTATCAATGCTTGCCTTCTCCACGTTCAGGATTTTTCCTCGAATCGGAAGAATCGCCTGGTAGTTTCTGTCACGCGCCGTTTTCGCCGAGCCGCCCGCCGAATCTCCCTCCACGATAAAAATCTCACATCTGGAAGGGTCTTTTTTCTCACAGTTTGCCAGCTTTCCATTGGAATCAAACGAATATTTCTGCTTCGTCAGAAGATTTGTCTTGGCGCGTTCTTCTGTTTTACGAATCTTGGCGGATTTTTCCGCACAGGAAAGAACATTTTTCAGAACCTCCAGATTGCGGTCAAAATAGAGGACGATCTCATCTCCCGTGACTTTGCCTGTCGCTTTGGAGGCATCGGGATTATCCAGCTTTGTCTTTGTCTGTCCCTCAAATCTCGGATCCGGGTGTTTGATCGATACAACTGCCGTCATTCCGTTTCGGATATCCGCGCCGGTAAAATTGGCATCCTTTTCCTTGAGTACGCCAATCTCTCTGGCATAGCTGTTCATCACCTGCGTAAACACCGTTTTAAAACCAGTCAGATGCGTACCTCCCTCAGCATTGTAAATGTTATTACAGAATCCCAGCACATTCTCCTGAAAATCATTCGTATACTGAAACGCCACTTCCACCTGAATGCCCTCGCACTCTCCTTTATAGTAGACAGGTTCGCACACAGCTGTTTTATTTTTAGTCATTTCTTTGACAAACCCAATGATTCCGTCCGGCTCATGATACTCTACCCGTTCCGTCTGCTCGCCTCTGCGATCCTCAAACACAATCGTCAGATTGGGATTCAAATATGCCGTCTCATGCATCCTGCTTTTGACTTCTGTTGCCGAAAATCTTGTCTTTTCAAAAATCTCCGAATCCGGCAGGAAATTAATCTTTGTTCCCGTCATTTTTGTCTTCCCCAGTACAGGAAGCAATCCATTTACAAGCTCCTCCGTCGGAACTCCCCGCTCATAGCGGTCATGATGAATCTGTCCATCCCTGCTGATCTCGATATCCAGATACGCGGACAGTGCATTTACCACGGACGATCCTACACCGTGCAGTCCTCCGCTGGTTTTGTAGGCGGAATCGTCAAATTTACCGCCGGCATGAAGTGTCGTAAATACCAGACGTTCCGCCGGCAATCCCTTCTCATGCATGTCAACAGGAATACCACGGCCATTATCCACTACCGTACAGGAGCCGTCTTTCTCAAGAAATACCTGAATCCGATCACAAAATCCTGCCAGATGCTCATCTACCGCATTGTCCACGATTTCATAGATCAGATGATTCAATCCCTTTCGAGAAACGCTTCCGATATACATTCCAGGCCTTTTCCGAACCGCCTCCAGTCCTTCCAGAACCGAGATGCTGGCCGCGTCATAACTGTTTGTTTTTGCCATATTTATTCTTCCAACCTTTCTTTTCCTGCCTTTTATAAAATTCTAATTCCAGGAATTTCCTCCAGTGCCTTTGCGACACCATCGTTTGTTTTTTGTACAGCCCATTATACCAATAATCCAGAAAAAGTCAAAGTCCGTTGACGGATTTTTATTTTCTCTTTATAATGAGATGCATAAAGGAGGTTTATTTTTTTATGGAAAAACTCAAAAGAATTCTGGCATGGACAGGGATTATCCTGCTGGTCGGCATGTATGTGGTCACGCTGATTTTGGCGATTGTCGACTCTTCTGCCACAGGAGCAATGTTCAAGGCATCCTTCGCCTGCAGTTTTCTGATTCCCATTATGCTTTACGCCTATATGCTCGTCTACAAATGGACAAAAGACAGAAATGATTCTGACAAACAATAACTGTTTTTTCACTCTATAGATTAGATAAGGAAGACCTATGAAAATATTTGATCAAACACATCAGGAGGAGTTCCTCTCTCTTCTGGAAAAACTGTGCCGGATTCCGGCTCCTTCCGAACAGGAAGATGCACGCGCCTCCTATATTCAAAACTGGATTTCTGGAGAATGCGGTCTGGACGCTGTCATTGACGAAGCCAAAAACGTCCTGGTTCCTATAAACTGTCAGGATAATAAAGCAATCACATTGCTGATGGCTCATACCGATACTGTTTTTCCCGACACGGCTCCAATGCCGGTCGTACGTACGGATACAAGCATCGCAAGCCCCGGCATTGGCGACGACACCGCCTGTGTCGCTATGCTGATGCTTCTGCTGAAATACAAAAAGCAGGAATTCTTCTCCTGCCAGAAAAGTCTGCTCTTCGCTTTTAACTCCTGCGAGGAAGGTCTTGGCAATCTGAAAGGCTGCCGCCGGATTATGAAGGATTATGAGGGATGCATCACTCAGGTCATTTCCTTTGACGGCGGTGTGGCAGGTATCTGCAATCACGCGGTAGGCTCACTGCGCTACGAGGTTCGTCTGCGCACAAAAGGCGGCCACTCCTACAACGATTTCGGCAGTGAAAATGCCATTCACGCCATGAGCCGTCTGATTTGTGCACTTTACGAACTGAAAGTGCCCTCCGTCGGAAGAAATACTTACAATGTAGGAACCATAAACGGCGGCACTTCCGTCAACACGATTGCCCAGTCGTGCAGCTGTCTGTTTGAATACCGCTCTGATATGCGGGAAAATCTTGCGGACATGGATGATTTTTTCCGCCGTACACTCGATGATTTTTCCCAGTCACATCCACAGGTAAAAGCCGAGTTACAGCTTGTAGGCGAACGCCCCTGCACCGGTGACGTTGACCCTGAGGCACAGCAGGCACTGACACAACTGGCACTGGACAGCATCACCCGCATCAGCGGCTCCGTACCCGCCGTCAGCTCCGGCTCTACCGACTGCAACATTCCTCTGTCTCTCGGCATCCCTGCCATCTGCTTCGGCGGACTCATGGGAGACGGTGTCCACACACGGGAAGAATATGTGACTATTTCCGCTCTGATGCAGGAAGCCCGCATCATCGAAGATTTTTTAGAAAACCTGCTATAACAAACACCCCGCACAGCCAGCTTTGGCCACGCGGGGTGTTCTTATTTTTCTCTTTTATTTATTACGGAAGATGATATCGTTACGTCCTGGTCCATTGGAAACCATAGTGATCGGATATCCAATCTGCTCTTCTACGAATTCTACATATTTGCGGCAATTTTCCGGAAGATCCTCGTAATTTTTGATTCCGCGGATATCGCATTTCCATCCCGGAAGTGTCTTGAGAACCGGTTTTGCTTTCTCCAGAAGATGTGTAGTCGGGAAGTCGGTTGTCACTTCTCCGTCAATCTCATAGCCGACACATACCGGAATCTCATCCAGATATCCCAGAACATCCAGAACAGTAAACGCAACATCCGTCGTTCCCTGCACGCGGCATCCATATTTGGAGGCAACACAGTCGAACCATCCCATACGTCTCGGACGTCCTGTTGTTGCGCCGTACTCGCCGCCGTCACCACCGCGGCGTCTCAGTTCATCTGCTTCCTCTCCGAAAATCTCAGAAACAAAAGCACCTGCTCCTACTGCGCTGGAGTAAGCCTTGCACACAGTAATGATCTTCTTGATCTCATATGGCGGCACACCTGCTCCGATGGCACCGTATGCTGCCAGAGTGGAAGAGGAAGTTACCATTGGATAAATTCCATGATCCGGGTCTTTCAGAGAACCAAGCTGGCCTTCCAGAAGGATTTCCTTGCCCTCTTTGATTGCCTGATTCAAAAACAGCGGCACATCACACACATAAGGTGCTACCATTTCCTTATAAGACATCAGCTCTTCGTAAATTTTCTCCGGCTCCAGCAATGGCTTGTGATAGAGGTGTTCCAGAATGACATTTTTCTGCTGGCAGACTCTCTCAATCTTGTCCATCAGTTCCTCTTTTTCCATGAACAATTCACTGACCTGGAAACCGATCTTTGCATATTTATCGGAATAGAAAGGTGCAATTCCTGATTTTGTGGAACCAAATGATTTTCCAGCCAGTCTTGCCTCCTCATAAGTATCAAACAGAATATGATAGGACATTACCATCTGTGCTCTGTCTGAAATTTTAATCTTCGGTGCCGGAACTCCTTTGTCAATAATTCCCTGGAGCTCTTTGAAAAATACCGGAATATTCAGAGCCACGCCATTGCCGATCACGCTTGTGGTATGATCATAAAAAATACCGGACGGCAATGTGTGAAGTGCAAATTTACCGTAATCATTCACGATGGTATGACCTGCATTGGCACCACCCTGGAATCTTACGATAATGTCTGCCTCTTTTGCCAGCATATCGGTAATCTTGCCTTTTCCTTCGTCTCCCCAGTTTGCTCCTACAACTGCCTTAACCATTCTTGCATCCTCCTGATACGTTTGTTTATTGTATTGTCAATTTTTTTCTATTTTCTCACATGACAGATTTATTATACTACAGCCTTTTTCATAAGTAAAATCAATATTGTTTATGCTTTCCATAAGTTTTCATTATGCTATTCTTGTCAATCTTCCGAATTCCTGTTACAATAGCAGTAACTCTTACATACAGAAGAAAGGATACATACGATGTCTGTTACCGTCAATCTCGAATATTACAAGATTTTTTATTATATCGTAAAAAACGGCAGCATTACCAAAGCCGCCAGAGAACTCAATATTTCCCAGCCCGCCGTGAGTCAGGGAATCAAGCATCTGGAAGTCGCTCTCGGTGTCTCTTTGCTGATTCGCTCTTCCAAGGGAATCCGTCTCACCGCTGAGGGAGAGATGCTGTACAATCATATCGCCCCCGGCTATGAGTCCATTGAACTTGGCGAACACCTGATCCGGGAAATGCAGAACCTGCACACCGGAGAAATCCGCATCGGTGCCAGCGACATGACGCTGCAGTTCTACCTGCTTCCCTATCTGGAAAAATTCCATATGCTGTACCCAAACATCAAAGTCAATGTCACCAACGGCCCTTCTCCGGAAACAGCATCATATCTGCGCCAGGGAAAAATCGACTTCGGTGTCATCAGCACGCCTTTTGAAGACTCCAAAAACTATGAGATCATTCCCGTCAAAAACATTCAGGACACATTCATCGCAGGACCGAAATTTTTCCAGCTGAAAAACCGACGCCTGAAATACCGGGAGCTGGAACACCTTCCTTTGATCTGTCTGGAGGAAAACAGCAGCACGCGCAAGTATATCGACCATTTTCTGGCGCAGCAGAACATCGTTCTTCACCCGGAATTTGAGCTGGCGACCAGCGACATGATCGTACAGTTTGCATTGCGCAATCTCGGAATCGGCTATGTGATGAGTGAATTTGCACAGCCTTATATTGACCAGGGACTGCTGTTTCCGCTGACCTTCCAGTCTCCGCTTCCCAAACGCAGCTTCTGCATCATCAAAGCTTCCGAAGGACGCATGTCGGCAGCCGCCGCAAAGATGCTGGATATCCTTCTTCCCGGAGAAATGTTTTCTGTTTGAGTCATTCTGTAGGAATGTCTACTAATTTGATTGATAATTAAAATCGCTTGTGTTATAGTAAGAATATAAAAAATAAGGAGGTACATATCATGAAAAAATATGAATGTGATCCATGCGGTTATGTATATGATCCTGCAGAAGGCGATCCGGATAACGGAATCGAACCAGGAACAGCATTTGAAGATCTTCCGGAAGATTGGGTTTGCCCAATCTGCGGCGCAGGCAAAGAAGATTTCAGCGAGGCTGAGTAATCAACCGCAACTTTACAACTATAAAAAGAGGGATTGTCCGGTAAGGCATCCCTCTTTTTTAAATACAGTTTAGTCAAAACTTCTCACGACTATTTTTTTGCTGTCAACGCCGCTCCCATGGCACCCGCATATCTTCCCATGGAATGTGTTCCCACTTCGCATCCAATCTTCTGAGAAAGAACTTCCAGAAAATACGGACTGTCACAGAGCCCGCCGGTCAATTTAACTCTTCCGATAATTCCATGACGTCTGCACAGATTGCCGACTCTCGATGCCACGGAATCAATCACTCCCGCTGCAATGTCTTCTCTCTTTCTGCCTGAACCGATATGACTGATGACCTCTGATTCCGCAAAAACCGTACACATAGCACTGATGGACAATGCCTCTCCCTTCTCTGCCATCTCATACATTTCACCGAGAGATGCACCGAGCCTGGTTGCCATGACCTCGATAAATTTTCCGGTGCCGGCTGCACATTTATCGTTCATCAAAAAGTCTGTGACCTGACCATTTTCTACCTTGATGATCTTCGTGTCCTGACCGCCTACATCCACGATTGTAAATGCCTGCTGCGTCTCCTCCTGCTCATGAAACAGCTTCCAGCCGCCTCTTCCATGGCAGGTAATCTCCGTCACAATCCGGTCCGCATAATCCACACAGATTCTCCCGTAGCCGGTTGCCACACAGGCAAAATCATCGCCATACCCTTTTTCTTTGAGTTTCTCATGAATCGCCTCTGCCGTTTCTCTTCCATTCCATCCGGTCGGCATGGTGAAAGCCTCCACCACGCCATTTTCATCCATCACAACTGTTTTGGAAGCCGTAGAGCCAATATCAATTCCAACAAAATACTTTGCCATATCTGTTCTCCCTATTTTTGAATCGTCTCCAGGAACGCTTCCAGTCGAGTGTTGATCTGTCCGCTGTCTGCCTGGGAATAATCCGTCTCAATCTCCAGATATGGAATTCCCTTTGCCATCACTGTTTTCTTGACATTATGTGCCTCAATCGCATATGTATGACAGGACTGCAGAATGATCTCCAGCACACCGTCAACCTGATAGTCGTCGATCATCTTACAGATGTAGTCCATACGTGACTGGTTCGGACTCATAACAGAACAATTGATGTTCAGATATTTTTTGGCAAGCGCTCTCGTCACAGGAAGACTCGTATCCACCTTCTCAATTTTTTCGCGTGTACCGTTGCAGCAGTCAAACGCCACAACATCTGCACCGAGAAGTTCAATTGCCTTGATGGTCTTCTCGCGCACACCGCTGTTCGGACATCCGGTCACAAGAATTCTCGGACGGGAGGAAGTTTTTCCTTTGTAATTTTCTTCCCAGTCTTTGAGTACTTCCTTTGTACGTGCTTCAATGAGATTGCAGCGCTGCTCGATATCCGGCGTAAATCCAAGAGAATCGAGACGTGTGCCAATCTCATATCCAGATAACGGTGCCGGATTGAGTTTGCCGAGATTCAGATAATCGAGCATCACATCACGCTCTCTGTTTTTAATCTCAATGGCCTTTCTGACATCTTCCTCTGTGATGGTGATGCCATAAAAATCCTCCAGTTTTTTCCAAAAGCGTTTGATTTCCAGTTCCCACGCATCCAGCGCAGCCTCATCTCTTCTTGCCGGAAGCTGCATGACATACGTTTCTTTGAGTTCATTCATCAGCTCAAACATTTTCTTCTTGCCATCGCAGGTCGTCTCGCCCACAATAAAATCAGAAAAATAAAAATACGGACAGGTATCGGTCAGCGCAAAACCGTAGCTTGCCTTGATCAACGGACATAAGTTTCTCGGCAGATCTGCCTCAGCCGCACTGATCGGCTCTTCGCTGGTCGCACACAGCGGCACTGCCACAGCGCCTGCCGCAAGAATCAGTTCATACGGAACAAACGAGCAGTAAATACCTACAATTCTCGTTCCCTGTTCTTTCAGTTCCTTCATACGCAGAAATCCTGCTTTTCTGGCGTCTGCATACGTCTCAAAATTTTCTGGTAATTTTAACATGATTTTTCCCCTTTACATTTGTTTTTAAATCATCAGTTCCACAGCTTTGTCATAATTAAGGCCAAGCTCCCTGATTTTTTCCTCATAGAGCGGATACTCTTCCGTCGGCATACGCCAGGCAAGCCCGCATCCCGCTGTAATCTCCGTGGGAATCGGAATCAATCGCCCAGGAATCTGATGCTGCATCGCACTCTTTTCCATTGCCATCGCTTCCGTTGTGGTATGAAAAGTAAGTATCCGATATGTCCTTCTCTGTCTCATGGCAGTTCTGTCCCCATTTCTTCTGCAATTTCTCTGACCGCCGCAATCGCATGGTCAATCTCTTCTTCCGTATTAAAATAAGAAAAACTGAAACGCACTGCGCCCTGGCGAACCGTTTTCAGCGTCTCATGCATCAGCGGTGCGCAGTGTGCCCCTGCACGGACACAAATCTCATAATCCTCCCAGAGAATATCACTGATCTGCGCAGAATCTTCTTCCCCGATATTCAACGTTACGATGGATGTTCGCATTTCAGATTCTGTATCTCCGTACAAAATCACGCCGGGAATGTTTTTCACACCGTTAAGAAAACGCCGCGCCAGAGCGCGCTCGCGCTTTCCAATCTCCTCGACACCCGTTTCCAGCAAAAAAGTAAGTGCCGCATTCAGCCCCGCAATTCCATGGCCATTCACTGTTCCTGCTTCCAGTGCCGTCGGCATCACAGAAGGATGTTCCCGGTCGAAACTGTGAACGCCGCTGCCGCCCACCTTGAACGGTAAAATTTCTATTCCCTCTCGAACATAAATACCTCCTGTCCCCTGTGGGCCCATCAATCCTTTATGCCCCGTGAAACACAGCACATCAATACCCATCTCCTCCACCAAGATTGGTATGGCTCCCGCTGTCTGAGAGGCATCCACCACAAGCAGCAGATTATGCCGTCTGGTAAATTCTGCGATTCGCAAAAGGTCTGTGATATTTCCGGTCAGGTTTGATGCATGCGTGATCACAACAGCTTTTGTATTGCTTCTGTAAAGTCCTTCCAGACTGTCATACTCCATTCTCCCTTTCGCATCTGCCTGCAAAAAGGAAATCTCGACACCCTGCTTTTCCATGCGATACAGTGGCCTTAACACAGAATTATGCTCGCAGACACTGGTGATCACATGATCTCCCGGCTGAAACAATCCACAGATTGCCGTATTCAATGATTCCGTCGCATTGCAGCAAAATGCAATTCTTGATGCATCGGAAATTCCAAATAAATCTGCCAGCTTCTGTCTTGTGTCATAGATTAGCCGGGCAGCGTTTAACGTCGGTGCATGAGCACCGCGTCCGGCATTTCCAATCGTTCCAAAAGACTGATAAACCGCCTCTGCAACCTGAGGCGGTTTGTGAAAAGAAGTGGCGGCATGGTCAAAATACATCATGGCTTCACCAACAGACTTGCCTTTGTCATTTTTTCCACAATGACGTACATATTAGTCACACTTCCCACCTGGAGCTTCTCCGCCAAACCATAGTGATTCAGACAAGTTCCGCAGGTAAGGATTTCCACACCCTGTGCTTCCATAGATTTGAGGTCTTCCAGTGTCGGCGCATCCTCACAGGTCAGTTTTGCCCCGCCATTATAAAACAGGATTGTCGAAGGAAGGCTTTCCTGCTGTGTCAGCGCATAGATAAACCCCTTCATCAGAAGTTTTCCGAGATCTTCATCTCCCTCTCCCATTGTTTCCGATGCAATCACAACCACCGTATTGTTTCTGGCATCCGGTGTACATACAACTGGTGTCTCTTCTGCTTTGCTTTCTCCATCCACAGTAATAATCACCTGATACTTTCCTTCTTCCAGTTTGCAGGATTTCACTGCACACTGTTTTTCTTTCGCCATTTTTGTCAGATTCTGTACGGCGATCTCATTGTCTACCAGCACTTCGATCTCACCGGCGCCCTGAAGTCCGTTCATTGCCTTGATTGTTTTAACAACCGGAATCGGGCAGGCATCTCCCATTGCATTTACCTGTATCATCATCATTCCTTCTTTCTTTTCATTCTTGTATCTGCTCTATGGTTCTGAACAGTTACAAATTCTTTCTTTATCATAGCATTTTTGTCGTTTCTTATCCAATTATTTATAGAAACTATTTTTCTCTTTTTATAGATTTCATCTATAAATCAGCCGTCCATACCAAATGTGGAACCTTTCAGCTTCAAACCTGCCACCTCAGCCAGACGATACAACGCCTCCATGGCAATGGAAACCGTGCTCTCCACATGAATAAAATCCGTGGCACTGTAATCAAACAGAATGTTTGCCTGTGCGGAAAATTCTTCATCCTCATCCCAGAAAGAGATTCGCACGGGAATACAGTCAAATGATTTCAGTTCATATCCTACATCACCATGCCTCAGCTTTGTTCCGCCAAGCTGGATACAGGCCTGTTCCAACGCTTCTGCATGCCCTGCAAAGGTAGCCGCCAGCGGCTCCAACACCCCTTTTTGAAAAGCAGGAGCAAATGGAGATGCGCCTCGAAGATCACGAAACGGCACCCAGCGTCCCGTCAGTGATGCATATTCCTTACAATAGCCAAGCAATGTATACACATTTAATTTTGTCGTATTGCCGACAGGCCTGTCATCCTCCATCGCATTAATTTCTCCCGTTGCTTTCTGGATTCCAAGCTTTCGCCCAAACAGGTACAATGTCAGATATTGCCCCTCCTCTTTCAGTTCCGCTAATTTCTCCATCAATTCTGTGACATTCATCTTTAAAAATTTTTCACTCCACTCCTGGCAGAGTTTTGTATAATTCGACAACTACCATTCCTCCCCTTCCGGAAAGATGGTCAGAAGCTCCAGAAGTTCATTTTCTTCCACAGCATCCTCACACACTTTCCATACCTTCTTGATATATTCCTTCATTATGTCATCAGGAAAGCTGTCCAGGTCAAATTCCAAAAACAGTTCCTCGGTACTCTCTGTCAGACAATCATACAGCGCAGACAAATTTTCCCCATAATAGTCCGGAAAATCCAGCTCTGTCCTGATATATTCCTGCAATTCTTCCGGTGTGTAAAATTCACTGCTCACAATGCTCAACTCTTTCATATGATTTCTCCTCAATATAACTGTTCAAATGTTTTGTAGTGATCTCCTGTATAATAAATCAGCCCATCGTTCGAGAACACAATGCGTTCTGCACCCCGATATCCACCGGTATAGTTGATATCACATTCTGTCCAGGTTCTTCCCGCGGCATCCGGCAGCTGACCATCATAATTCTTAAATTCACTTCCACCGATACTCATGCCGGGAAGCACCTCATCGAGATTTCCCTCTTTGCTGTCCCATCCGGCTTTTCTTGCTTTTGTCTTGGAGATAAAATTGTCCGGCAAATGGCCATAGGTATGAATGTACAGCGCCACTTCCTCCTTACTTGTGTATGTGCCATCCTCTGATACCGATACAGTCGATGCTGCCTGTGAATCCTCTCCGGACACAGACAACTCCGACGATGATTGTTCTGATTCATCCGATATATCCGCCGTTTCCTCTTCTACTGCTTCCGTTTCTCCAGAAACCGTCTGTTCTGTCTCTACATTCTGATTGTCCTGCTGATAAGATTCCACCCGGTATCCGCCAAAGACCACTACCAGAACGGAAAGCAAAACCAACAGAAAATTCTTTAATTTTTTCATCCTATACATTTCCCTCCATCATTTTATTTGATCCAAAATTCCTGTTTGTCGAGTTGGTCGTATGTGCACCACTTTCCTGGTCAACGTAACACTTTCAAACGGCACAGTTTTCGGTTCCTTATTTCCGGAGTCTTTCCACATGACCGCCACTCGCCCGGGAGGGATACCACCGCACAGGCATGTCGATTTTCTTGCTTTTTCTGCGCCGCTTATGGATTGCTCTTGACGCGAACTCGCGCTTTGCGCTCAAACAGTGCGTCGCGAGCAATCGCTATGCTCGAAAAATCTGCGAAAATTTCTCCAAATGCCTGTGCGGTGGTATCCCTCCCGGACGAGCACGGTCATGCGGAAAACTCCTACATTTTTGCAAACAACACAAATTTTAAACCTGTAAAACTGCGTATTTCCCTCTGTCTGATATACATTTCCACAAAAGATATCGCCAACAAAGTAGAACAGCCATTTGCACAAATCGACCACCTTCCGAAATCAAAGTGCAGGTTTGTCCGCTTGTTCCGGCAGACCTTTGGCAG
>JAUNPJ010000021.1:0-38780 GCA_030536755.1 Eubacteriales bacterium
TCGGTGACTCGACATAATGCGGTCCCACTCGCTCGGTAGTCGTCTTATTTGGTTTTCAATTTCAGCACGGCTGCTATGGGGAATTCAATTTTCACAATCCGGTTACAGTGTGGACATTTCATTTCTATAAATACCTTCTCTTTAGAACTTGTCGTTACATCACAAATTCGCCGCTCGCATATCGGGCATAATATCTTGCACATATGTTCTCCTTTCTTTTAACCTGACCATTCTGTCCTACCGTGATGTATTATTTTATGCCCGCTTATTCAATTAAAAATGAAAATCAACTTCCACTAACTTCCATGTATATCCGTAGTATGCTCATGTTTTTGATTTTTAACACCTGAGAATCAAAAAATTATACATATTTTTTTGTTCAAAATTTAAAACATCAGCACCTAATAAAAAGTCCTAAATTAAAAACCTTTTTTCAAGAAAAAAGTCCTGACACCTTTCATGCCAGAACTTTATTTTCGTTTCACATACCATAAAATAATATGCTGTTTATATAGCGTTTTTATCTAAAATGTTTTTGTCCACGGAAACAGAGTCTCATTCCTGTCCAGATTTCTGATCTCCTTCATCTCAGAATCTGTAAGACCAAAATCTAATATGTTTATATTCTCTATCATTCTGGATTCATGTTTTGACTTCGGAATTACTGAAATTCCTCTCTGTACAAGAAAGCGAAGTGCAATTTGAGCTGCACTCTTTCCGTATTTTCTTCCTATTTTCTCCAGAATCAGATTTCCTGCAATATTATCAATACCACAAGCTAGAGGAGACCATGCTTGCATCATGGTACCTTCTTTCTTCATCATTTCGTGAAAGTTCCACTTTTGATAATATACATGGGCTTCTAATTGATTTACCGCAGGAATCACATCACATTCTCCCAAAAATCGCATATACCATTCCTCATCGTAATTAGATATACCGATTGCTTTGGCTTTTCCCATCTTCAATGCTTCTTCCAGTGCATGATACATCTCAGATCCCTGTTTATAGGGTTCATGCAAAAGCAGAAGATCCACATAATCAAGTCCAAGATTTTTCAGAGACTCGTCAATAGATTTCCTTGCCTTTTCATAACTGTTACTGTTACGATAAATTTTCGTGGTCACAAAAAGTTCTTTCCTAGAAATTCCACTTTTTATGATACCTGTACCCACCTCTGCTTCATTACCATACATTTGTGCTGTGTCAATCAAACGATATCCTAGTTTAATTGCCTTTGCAACAGACTGTATACATTCATCGCCACGTAAATCCCAGGTACCAAGCCCTACAAGGGGCATTTTTACATTGTTGTTTAAAACGATTGATTCCATATAAACGTCCTCCGATAGCATCTTAATCTGAGCATCATTACAGGAACGGATCACTCCGAGATGTCCTGCATTATTTTTGCTGGAACACCACCCACAATGGTATTAGGCGGGACATCTTTTGTCACGACAGCTCCGGCTGCAATAATTGCTCCATTCCCAATCCTCACGCCTGGAAGGACTGTGGCATTAGAACCAATCCATACATCTTTTCCAATATGTATAGGTGCCAGGTGCATTGTACTTCTCCGCTCAGGTAACATATCATGATTTATGGTTGCCAAAACCACATTATGTCCAATCAGAACTCCATCTTCAATGGTAATACCTCCCTGATCCTGAAATTTATATCCCATATTAATAAAAATATTCTTTCCAACTGTGATGTTTTTTCCACAGTCTGTATAAAATGGTGGAAATAATCCAAATGATTCATCAACCGTTTTTCCAATCAGTTCTGAAAACAATTTTCTTAATTCATGCGGTTCATGATAACTTCCATTGATTTCTGCTGTAATCTTAAGTGCTTCCTGACTGACCTGATGCATAAACAAATGCGTTTCACTACCACCCGCAATTGTTCTTCCACTGTTCAATTCCTGTAGAAATTCCTCTAAATCCATTTTTTTTCACCTCACCATTTTGCTATTTTCCGTGGAATTCATGTACTAAAATACTTTCTTACCCGTAATATAAGCTTCTTCCAAAGCATGGTGTCCGGTAATATCCCCTTTATCATTTACGCCACCAGCAAAAATAGTTCCTGCAAATTTCGCATTTTCATAACAGTCAATCCAGCCCTGAAGTGCCGTCTGTGTACCTGCTACTGTTTCCTCTCCATCTTCTGCAGCCGATGCAAGTAAATAAATATCACGGAAATTATAATCGGTTGTAAACAATGGATTTGCCCGGTCAAGCATCGTTTTGAGCTGTCCACTGACACTGTAATAATAAACCGGAGTTGCAAACGCAATGACATCTGCATTTTTCATCTTTTCTGCAATTTCTACTGCATCATCATTTATTACACATTTCTGTGTCTTTCCACACGCAAGACATCCCCTGCAAAATCCGATTGTTTTATCTGCAAGACTGATACTTTCCACTTCATTACCTGCTTCTCTTGCTCCATTTACAAACGCTTCCGCTAAAGAATCAGAATTGCCGCCTTTTCTGAAACTTGATGTAATAACTAATACTTTTTTACTCATAATTATTTTGCTCCTTTGTTCATTTGTTAAAACTGATCTGCCCATGTTTTCAGCTCTGCTTCTCTTGCATTACTATTAAACCGCTTTCCTTCTTTTAACTTAGCACCTTTACAAGAGGCTTCCAGTTCTGCATTTGTTCTTCCCATGCCACTTCCGCCGGAAGTAGCGAAAGGTACGATTGTTTTCCCTGCCATATCATAACTTTCCAGAAATGTATTGATAATTGTCGGTGCAATATACCACCAGATAGGAAAACCGACATAAACCGTATCATACTGCTCCATGTTATCCACTTTTCCTGTAATAACAGGACGGAATGATTTGTCTGTCATTTCACGGGTGGTTCGGCTGTTTTTATTTGTCCAGTCGAGGTCTGCTGTTGTATATGGCTGCTCCGGCTGAATTTCATATAAATCTGCACCTATTGCCTGTGATAATTTTTTTGCTAATTTTGCGGTTACTCCGCTGGCACTAAAATATGCGACTAATTTTTTACTCATACTTCATATCCTCCGATACTTGATACCCTAATTATAAACTGGCTGTCAGAACATTGACAACATCTTCATGAGTAAGTACCCGGTAACCGCCCTCCATAATCAACGTGCTGTCTGCAACAGACTCAATCATATCTTTTGTTACACCAAGTTCAGAAATATTCATTACAAGACCAATTTCTTTCATGTAGTTTTCCATACATTCCAGACCTTCTAATGCAATCTGTTCATCTGTTTTTCCTGCCGGATTTACATTCCATACATTTACCGCATATCTCTTAAATTTCTGTAATCCATCTGCCATGATGTATTTATAGTATGGGATTGATACTGCGGAAAGCGTCATTCCATGTGTCGCATCCGTATGAGCTCCTACCGCCTGTCCAAGCATATGTACTTCCCAATCCGTAGTTTTTCCCATCGCAATCAGAGTATTTAATGCCCATGTAGCTGTCCACATGATATTACTTCTTGCTTCATAATCTTCTGGGTTTTTCACAGCGGCTTTGCTACTGGTAATCAAAGAACGTAAAAGTCCTTCTGCAATATAATCGGATGTATTATCATCCTCTCCTGAAAAATACTGTTCCAAAATATGTGACATAATATCAAAGCACCCCGATACCATCTGGTATTTCGGAAGTGAATAAGTAAATTTGGGATTCAGGATAGAGAATTTTGGAAATACATTATCTCCAAACACATGACCGATTTTTAATTTCTGTTCGTGGTTTGTGATAACCGCACCACCGTTCATCTCGGAACCCGTTCCAACCATCGTAAGTACGCATCCAACCGGAATCGTCTTACAGGTTACATCTTCAAAGCGGATATAATATTTTTCCCACGGGTCATCTTCACAATATGCAGAAACAGAAACCGCTTTTGAATAGTCGCAGACAGAACCGCCGCCAACTGCTAAGATAAAATCCACCTGATTATCTCTTGCAATCTGACATCCCTCTGCCAGCTTTTCAACTGTCGGATTCGGCATAACACCGCCATCCTCAAAAATCTCTTTTCCACATTCCTTTAAAACCGAAACTACCTGATTGTAGATACCATTTTTCTTAATAGAACCGCCGCCATAAACAAGCTGAATATTCTTTCCGTAGCCTGCCAGTTCTTCTTTCAAATTCTTTAATGAATCCTCTCCAAAGTATAACTTTGTCGGATTGGAATACTTAAAATTTCCTAACATTTTTATATCCATTCCTTTCGCTTCACTCAGGCACAAAACGTAATGAAAATGGTTTTCGTACCGAGTATTTTGTGTTATAGTAAATTTAATAATTGGGCATCCCGGTATCAATGGCTGATGCACCCACCCGTTAAGTATTGATATGCAGGTGGCCTCTTTCCAAAGGTGGGAATACCGTAAGTTAGGTTCACTATGTGAGCCTTTTTCTTGTATCCTATTGTCAATTTGGACTCAATTTACTATTTTTCAATCTTATTTCCTCCTCGTCATTTTATAAACTTGTTAAAACCGGATTTCTCAGATAGTCATATACTCTTTTTACCTCACTCGGTTTTAGGGTATCCAGCATAGAAGGACAACCCTTATCCAATGTCGCAATTCTTGCCATATCCTCTACATCTAATTCAAAATCCCAAATTGCAAGATTTTCTTCCATACGTTCTTTATGAACAGATTTCGGAATGATAATCACTCCATTTTGGATATTCCATCTAAGAATAACCTGTGCAGGTGTCTTTCCATGTTTCTTGGCAATCTCTGCCAGTATCGGTTCTGTAAACATTCCCTTTAACCCTTCTGCAAACGGAGCCCATGCTTCCGGCTGCACACCGAACTCCTGCATGATTTTTAATTCTTCCTCACGCTGATAATGAGGATGTCTTTCAATCTGGTTAATCTGTGGAATCACCTCTGCGTTATAGCATAAATCTATCAAACGATCCGGCAGGAAATTGCTTACACCGATTGCCCGGATTTTCCCCGCTTTATATAATTCTTCCATTGCCCGCCATGTTCCATAATAATCGCCGTATGGCATATGTATGAGATACAAGTCCAGATAATCAAGTCCGAGATTATTCAAAGATTCTTCAAAGGCTTTCATCGTATTTTCATAACCCATCTGCTGAATGTAAGCTTTTGTTGTAATAAATAATTCTTCTCTCGGAACACCGGATTTTGCAATCGCTCTGCCCACAGCCTCTTCATTCTGATAAGAACTGGCTGTATCAATCAGGCGATATCCTGACCGAATCGCATCTATCACCGCCTGTTCACACACGGATAAATCTGTTACCTGAAAGACACCAAAGCCTTCCATCGGCATTTCTACACCATTGTTTAACTTTACTTTCTGAACCATTATTCTTTTCCCTCCACTTCAAGTCCGTCTATCCATTCTTCCACAGCTTCCCTTGTCACATCGCTGCCAAACCGTGTTCCTTCTTTCCATGTCGCATTATCTGTACACATTTTCTGTAATTCTTCTCCACTGGAGCCAAAACCGCTTCCGCCAGAAGTGCAGAAAGGTACGATAGTCTTCCCATCAAAATCATAACTTTCCACAAAGGAACTGATAATCCGTGGAGCCTTTCCCCACCAAATCGGATAACCCAAAAGAATTATATCATACTCATCCATATTTTCTACGGAACCATTGATTTGAGGTCTTGCAGTAACATCATTTTGTTCTATGCTTGTCCGGCTGTTGTCATCATTATAATCTAAATCTTCCGCAGTATAGGCTTCTGCCGAAGTAATCTCATACAAATCTGCTCCAAGAATATCGGAAGCATACTCTGCAGCCTTTTTCGTTGTACCAGTACAGGAAAAATATGCAACCAGTATGTTTCTTTCTTCCTCTGACGATTCCTGTTCTGTTTCGGATTTATCTTTCTTCTCCTGTGTCGTAATTTTTTCCTCACTTTGTTTCTGTATAATGTCCTCAGTCGAACTGCTGCAACCGGAAATTCCGGCAAGCAACAGGATTGCACAGAAAATAATTCCTGTTTTTTTTATCCCATTCATTGCAATTTCCTTTCCATTATTCTACTGTCATAATTTCGATTATGCCGGATAGTTTTTCAATATCCGCTTTCCCGGAAACAACTTCTCCAAGCTCATATAAACTGTTCCCCTGGCCGAAATGGTCATAGAACATCACAACATCTGCCCACGGAGAATAATAGCAAAGACTGCCCTTATCAGCATTTGCCAGTGGAGCATCACTAATATCCAATTCTTCCGGCGGATAGAATGTTTTTTCATTTGTACTAAAATCTTTTACTTCTAAAGTCAATGGAAGCTGTGCATACAAATCCTTTGCTGCCTGACTTTCATTCAGTTCATATATAATCTCATATTCTTTTGATGTCACCTTGATTTTCATCACTTCATCCTCCTCTGTTACAGACAATTTTGAATTTTCTTCTTCCTCATTACTCTGTTCCTGCTTTGTTTCAGTTTCAATAACGAGGATTTCTTCTGCCTGGTTCAATACATTGTCTTGTTCTGATACAGGATGCTTTTTATTTTTACCAAGCATTTCACATCCCATAAAAGAAAAAATCATCACTATTATCACACCTATAAAAATTACGTTTCTTTTTAACATTTCTTTTGAGCAAAGCCTCCTTACATCGTGCTTCCCAAAAGATATGCTCCTTCAAGATGCTTTTCATCAATATTCCTTTTTCCGGCTTCACCATTACAGCCGCCTGCAAAATACATTCCTATGTCTGTCCAGCCAATCGCTTTTGTAACAAAATGATAATAGGATGCTGGCTGTTCAAATGTCCAAAACTGATCATCACCCGCAGTCATTAACAAAACACTGTTTTTATGCGGATATTTATCATCCGTTGAAACGGCATACAATCTGTCAATAAAAGCTTTCGTTCTTGCCGAAATTGACCAGAAGTAAAGTGGAGATGCCAGTACCACTGTGTCGCATTCCTCCAACAACGGATATATCTCCTGCATCACGTCATCTATGGCACAAATGTGTTTTCCATTCTGACACGCACCGCATCCACGGCATCCAGCAATTTCTTTATCCCCTAAAAATACTTTTGTTATTTCATGTCCGGCTGCTTCCGCACCTTTTATGTATGCATCTGCCAGCTTATCCGTATTTCCATTTTTAATACCGCTTCCTACTATCACTAAAATTTTTCGCATAGAATTTTCTCCTTCCTGATTGCCTTTTGTAATTTTAACAACGCTCTACACAAAATTTCTCATACGCTGTTATTCCATCTTTTAACTGATAAAGATTCTCTTCCAAAACAGAACGTGAACACGCAGTATTTATCCGTAAAAACTCTTTTTCTCCCCGTCCATTCTGTTTACCATAGGAAAGATACATCCCTGTTTTTTCTTTGATATAGGAAACTGCTTCCATCCCACTTCCTATCATTCTTACAAAATCCAGTCTTAAAAAACAGGTATCGTAAAATGCTGCAACCTGTACCTGAGGAATTTCTTCTTGAATAAACTTTTTGACAAATTCCTTATTCTCAGAAACAATCGTTTGAAATTCATCTGTCTGAAAATCAACAGCACTTATCATAACTTTTCCTTTTGCTTCAGCAACGTCCATAACGATTTCCCCAACTTCCGGAACCTGAATCCATCCTGAAAGCGGATTTTTAATACTGTCCACAGAAGATGTAATGATTGCCTGAACTTCTGATCTTTCAAAGCAAAGGTCTGTATCCACCATTTCACAGTTAATCAATGTCAGATTTTTGCAGTAACATAGAGGCTGTGTACCAATAATCTTACAATTTATAAGTGTCAGACCATCTGAATACCACGCCAGATATTCTCCTTTTACTACACTGTTTTTTACGGTCACATTTTCCGAATGCCAGAAAGCATCTTTCGTATCCAATACACAGTTATCAAACACAGCATTTTTTATGTACTGGAATGAATATTTACCTTTGAATTGCACATCTGAAAAATTCAAGTCTGTAGCACGCATCATAAAATACTCACTCTCGGCGATACTATGTTTCATCTGAATCCCATTTACTGACCAGCCGAATTCCGGGGAGATAATATCGCAATTTTCAATTATAACATCGCTGCACTCACGAAGAGCCTTAATCCCATGCATTTTTGCATCTGCGATTTCAATATGTTCGGAATACCATAAGGAAGCTCTGCAAAGTTCTGTCATTTCACAACCTCGGATTTTCAATCCACTGTCATGCCAAAATGGATAACGAAGATTGAAAAAACAATCTTCCGCTTCAATCCCATGGCACTCTTTAAATGCACTTTCTCCATCTGCCGATCCGTCAAATGAACAATTTTTTACCAACAATTCCGTACTTCCATATAATGCTCTTTCCTCATCAAATTTCTGATTTTCTATTACATTCATAATCATCTGCCTCTTTCTCTTTTATCTCTGTTCCTTATTCCGTTTAATCTGATAAACTAAATAATCCAGACAGTCAATCTGTTTTTCTCTCTCATGTACCATGCCAAGAAGACAGCTTCTGTGGTGTTCCAACAATTTAAGCAGTTCTCCCATGTCATCCTCGTCCAGATGTGTTAAAACGCATTCCATCATTTCCTGTGTACAACCGGCATCCTTTAAATTCTGAATGACAGCTTCCCTCGAACCGTAATGTACCGTTTCCTCCAGCTTCATCCCTTCCAACCTCTCTTTTTCATTTTCCTGTCTTTAATCTCATTATAAATTCCAATCTTTTAATTAACAAATACTTATATCAAATACATATCTATAGTTGAAACCTAGTCATATTTTTGATATGATTAAAAAAAACGAAAGGAACTTGCCAATGGAACTGCGGGTACTGAACTATTTTTTAACAGTTGCCAGAGAACAAAGCATTATCCGGGCTGCTGAATCTCTGCATCTCTCACAGCCAACCCTTTCCACACAAATTCGAAACATGGAAGAGGAACTTGGCAAACAGCTTTTAATTCGGGGAACAAAAGGTTCAAGAAAAATCATACTGACTGAAGAAGGTATGATACTCAAAAAGCGGGCAGAAGAAATTTTAAACCTGGTAGAAAAAACAGAAAAAGAAATCACCCTTTCAGACAGCATCGTTATGGGTGATGTTTACATCGGAACCGGAGAAACCGATGCTTTCAGATTGCTTGCAAAAGCTGCAAAAGAATTGCAAAACATATATCCGGGAATTCACTATCACATTTCCAGCGGAAATGCAGAATTTGTCATGGAACAATTAGATAAAGGTCTGATTGACTTCGGCATTATATTCGGGAATGTATCCTCTGAAAAATACAACTCTCTGAAAATGCCTGCAAAAGATATTTGGGGTGTATTGATGCGTTGCGACTCTGAACTTGCAGAAAAGGATTCTATAACTCCGGAAGATTTATGGGATAAACCTTTGATTATTTCACATCAGAAAAACCAGGACACAGAACTTAGTGCATGGCTAAAACAGGATTTGTCAAAACTGAATATCGTTGCTACCTATAACCTGCTTTTCAATGCTTCCTTACTGGTAGATGAAGGATTGGGGTATGCCATCGGTCTTGATAAAATCATAAATATTACCGAAAACAGTAATCTTTGTTTCCGCCCCCTCACACCAAAAGTGGAAGCAGAAATGAGTATTATATGGAAAAAATATCAGATATTCTCCAAAGCTGCGGAGAAATTTATGCTGAAGCTGAAAGAACTGCAGGAATATCTCATCTAAAAACGGCGAGGTACAATTCACTCCGAATTGTCCTCACCGTTTTCTATTTTATTATTCGACAAACTTCTAACCTTTTGCCAAAACGTTCATTTTTCTTACCCCACCTGGGTAACACCAAACAAATTTCAGTCCATCCAAACTGAAAAACACAATCTCATATCTGCCCGAAATCGCCGAAACCCTTTGATTTAGCGGTCTTTCTTGGACAGAAGACAAACGGTTTCAACATGTTCATCATTGTCCAAACTTATATTCATGTTTTCCTCAATAATCGGAAGTTTGAATTTCATAGATTTCAGCCACTGTCCACTTGGCTGGCGTTCTTCATAAATCTGAATTTCCGAAATAATTGCTTCCATTACCTGACGCCGCTCCACATCATTCATTACTGAGTACAATTTATCAAAGTAAATCAGAACCTTATAAATATTATCGCCAGTCAGTTTCTCAGCTTCAATCGACTGCCTCTTTGCTCTCGATTCAATTAACTGAGATTCCTCATCCTCTATCTTATCATACATCCGATAAAGCCGATCATCAAGGTCTGCTTTCCGTTTCAAATAATGCCGGTCATCTGGATCAAGCGAATCTATCTCATCCATAAGTTTAGACTTTATAGAATAATACTGGCGCAACTGCTTCTCATGGTTTTCAATTTCCTGATCTAATGCAGAGGTGTCCACCTTCATATTGATTTTTTCCTGCATCATAGAAGCAAATTTCGGCTTGCTGACCAGTTCTGTAATAACCTCTGCCACAGCATCATCCAACAGTTCCTCACGAATCTGCTTTCTGTAATCGCATTTATGTCCTCTTGTCATGGTGCGATGTTTACAACCATAGTAATAAAAATCTTTATACTTTGTACCATCCTTTTTATGCTTGATACATTTGTTTCCATACATACCAACACCGCAAACAGGACACTTCACAAGACCAGAAAGCAAATGAGTTCGGGTATCTTTTCCTTTATTTACATGTTCATATTTTTTTGCCTGTGCAAGTAATTTGACCTGAGCTGCCTGCCAAACTTCTTCAGAAACAAGTGGTTCATGCAATCCATCCACCAACAAGTAATTTTCTTGCTCTACAAGATGATACTCGTTTCTGGTTCCATGGACTTTTTCTGTTTTTCTTCGACCATAAGCAATTTTCCCGGCATATACAGGATTCTTCAGAATCAAACGGATTAAATGTGCATCAAACAAAGGGTTCTTGCCATTTTGCCGTTGAATTTTTCGTATTCCGTGATTTTCCAAATATTTTGCGATTCCATTTGAACCAATATCCGTATTAACATACTGCTCAAAAATCACTCGGATAGCAACTGCCTCTTCCTCGTTGATCTCCAATTTTCCGTCAACCAAACGATAACCATAAGGTGCAAATCCGCCATTCCATTTACCTTCTCGTGCCTTTTGGATTCGTCCTTCCATTGTTTGGACACGGATATTTTCACGTTCAATCTCAGCCACAGCCGAGAGAACAGAAATCATAAGTTTACCGGCATCTTTGGAAGAATCAATTCCATCTTCAACACATATAAGATTGACACCAAAATCCTGCATGACTTGTAAAGTTGATAATACGTCTGCCGCATTTCTACCAAAACGAGATAACTTGAAAACAAGAACAAAAGAAACATTATCTTTCCCTGATTTAATATCATCCATCATTTGACTGAATTGTATCCGTCCCTCAATGGATTTACCTGACTTTCCAGCATCTTCATATTCCTTGACAATTTCATAGTCATTGTAATCAGCAAATGCTTTCATTCTGGATTTTTGAGCGTCCAGAGAGTAGCCATCAATCTGCATCGCCGTTGACACTCGTGTATAGGTATATACTTTTATCTTTTCTCTACTCATACTTAACCTCACTCATAGTGCCAAGATGATGCACTACTTAATTGCTATTTGTTTTCTCCAACAAATCAAAAAACTCATAAATATCAATTTGTCTATCGTTTATGGTTTGGACTTTGTAATCACGTAGCAATTATATCATGCAGCTTCTTTATTTTCAATGCTTTCGCCATCACTTTTCCGCATTAAAGTGCAAAATTTTTCTGTTTTTTTTATTCGTGGCGATTCTGGTAAATGTTCAATATCAAGGTCATCTGCGTATTTTGCAATCAAGTTAGCAAGCAAGTCTGCTAATCCACTCCATTCATCTCCCATACGCTACCTCCATGAATAGAGAAAATAATCATTCTCATTTCTAAATATCACTACACCTCTCTATATTAAAGGAGTGCCGTGCCGGAATATCTCAGCACAGCACCCTTTCTCTTATTTTTTGTATCGTATTATCAGACAGCAGGACTGCCTGTTTGCTCTATCCCCGATACGGGAGTATTCAAGCCGGTTCCGGGTTTCCAGTAAAACTGCGGAACCGCCGCAACCGCCGATAGGTGGGTAACACCATATTCGCAGTAGTTTTCGGTGAGTAAGCACGGTCTTTTATACTGCGGGTCATGGCGCTTTGCAGCCCACCACAGGCCGGCTATCAGCCACCAAATACCGCTCAGCCCCTTTGATGTTATCTTGTTGACGGACGCTCTGACCGTCCGCAGGGGGTCTTGGCGTTTGTGCTATGTGACGCTCACCGCAGCATATAAAAACTTGAATACTGATATGAACGGATCTCCCGTTTTTTGTCAAGGTACTATAAGCGAGAGGGAACCTTTCCCTTTCACTTTATAGGACAGAAAACGGGCAAAAGTTGTTATTATGCCGCCAGCTTTTCCTTAATTTTTTTCAGTGCCGTCTTTGCAGAACGCATTACCGTGGACTTGTTGCTTCCCTCCATTCTGGCAATCTCCAAGTAAGTATATCCATGAGCGAAATGGAGAAGAAAACGACGCCGCTGTTTGGGTGTGAACGAAAGCAATGCCTCCTGGATTTCCCGCAGGGTTCGCATACGCTCATAGGTCTGCTCCAACGGTTCCGTTGACAGTTCAAAGATCAAGCAGGTTTCCCAGGAACGGGCGTCACGATGACGGTATTCTTCTTTGCGCTGGCGTTCCATCTCACGCTCATAGTCGGCAAAGACCTGATAGATTTCTCTGGATACCTCAACCGTGATGGGCTTGCCGCTGCCATCAAAAATCGTAACGTAACACATGGCCCCCTCCTATGCAGCGTCATCCAGGCAGAGAAGAGTGCCATGGGGGAAATGCTCGTCATCAGGAGCAGGAACAGCTCCCGTGCAGCACATACCGCAGGGACAGGGTGCAGGCCCGTCCTCCATAACGATCAGAACCGCTTCGCCGGGGCGCAGTTTGATTACTCGTACCAATTTTTCCATTTTCAAATACCTCCGAAATTTTATTGAGGGCTTGTCCCTCTACCTATCGGAGATTAGAAGGGGCAAAAGATGGCGGGGTAGCGAAAATTTTTGAAAAATTTTTGAATAGACAGGAGTAACGGCAGTATCCGCTAAATTGGATACTGCCGTTACTCTTATCTACTCAGAAAATATATACGGATTTGCTTGAACGCTCTCTGAAGCAAGTGTGCCACCGAGGACGGGGCACATCCGAGGATAACCGCAATCTCGTTGTATTGATACCCCTGCCAGAAATGAAGTTCAATCACTCGCCGCTGCCGGTCGGTCAGGCGGGCCAGAGCAGCCGCTAAATGCTCGTTCTGAACAGACTCCAGAAAATCCTGTTCCATAGAACGAAAGACAACATCTTCTTGTATGTAGACGGTTCGCTCCTGAAAGACCAGCTCCTCGCTCATGCTCTCCAGCGAATAACAATGATACCGGAACTTCCGGTCTGAATTACTTATCAAACGATCTTCCTGTTCTAAGACCGCTACCCAATATTCTTCGGTCATAGCCGTTTACTCCTTTCATCAGTTCGTGGGGTGCGGACTGATGTAGGTGGGCTACGACATCGACAATTCTCATTGTCATTCATCAAATATCGAAAAACAAAAACGCCAGGAAGCTTCTTGGGCTTCCTGGCGCAATGCGACCGAATATGGTGGTAGGAATGATGATATGTATTGTATAAGAATGATGGTGCGTTTAGTGTAGCAGATAATTCCCACGGCAAAGTCACACTTTTTTTAACGCATTACCTATCCTTCTTCGTTTGAACATAATAATACCATCCGTGATTTTTACAGACAAATCACGGATAGCGCACAATTAGGCCCTGCCGTGAGAAGCTGTTTTTTTTATTGCTTCCCGTCAGGGCTTTGTACATATTAAATCCAAAAAAACGGCACGATAGTACCGAATAGAACACAACTTCAAGGGAATACCAAAATGGCAATCGGTACGATAGAATATATATGAGGTGAGCAATCATGCCGGAAGACAGTTTGAAATTTCTGGGCAGACACATCCGAGCCGAAAGGGTTCGATGTAACTTGACCCAACAGGAACTGGCGGATCAATCTGGCTTGTCGGTCAAAACAGTTCAGGACATCGAAAAGGGGAGGAAAAATCCGTCCTATGAAACACTTTCCCGTTTAATTGAACGACTGGGAGTTTCTCCGAATGTCCTGTTTCAATCTTCAAACTCTATTGAGGATGAAGAACTCCAGCGCTTCTTGGGAAAGTTCCAATCATGTAGCCATAATAATCAACAGCTTTTGCTTAATACATTGGACTTTCTGACAGAACAACTCCTTGACCTTCAACAAAAATCTGAATCACACAGTTCTGAGTAAACCAGCAAAGCAAGAAGCAACTTGTCTTTGCTGGTTTTCTCTTTTTATCATCAGTCAAACAATACGTTTTTTCTTTGCGGTAGTATAATCTCCTCTAAGGGTCAGAATAGATGTGGTTTCGACTACATATCTATCAGATTCATATAGTGCTTGTATAATGCAGAAAATCGGCCTGAATATTTCTTCTTCCATGGTTTTTGTTTACCGCAAAAATGAAGAAAAACTGTATTTTGCATGACCCAATCCAAATCAAATTTTCCTTCACTTTTGAGAAGATAAGCGGAATAATAGCGGGCATCATAATTCCAGATTTCATCTGCTATCTGCACAGTATAGGAACCATATAGACAATTAAATACATCTTGGTCTGGCAAGATAAGTTGGTTTGCTTTGTCAATGACACAACGATAAATTTCTTCCGCCTTTGTAATTGTCCGTGCCCTTTTCAAATCAATCAACAAAACACCTGTATTAAAATAATCGTGTTCGGTGCCTAACCTTGCCTTGTTTACTTCATCAATAAACTCATCAAGTACAAAACCATGAGAAGCTGCCGCAAAGGAATAATTTTCCAACTGCATTTCCCACAATGAACGTATAGAATTAATAACCAATATATCCGGGTCAAGATATAGCACTCGCTCCAATCCATTTGGAAGCATAAGCGGTGCCATCATTCGGTAATACATCTCTTGTGGATATTGCTTAGAAACCGGAGCATTTTTGAACAGCTCTCTGTCAATCTCTATGGCTGTCAAGGTTATCTTCTGCTTACTGCAATACTCTGTCAGGGCAAACAAATCTTCCTGGGGGATTGCACTATGCAAAAGCCAAATATGAAATGTTTCCATAGGATTACTGATCGCCAGTGATTTAATCATTACCCGAAATGGATTGATATAATTTTTATCAAAGGTAACCAGAATGTTAATTTTGTTATCTGTCATTTTTTCAGACGATAAATAGTTATTCGTTTTCATCGTCATTATTTTTACCTTCTTCTGCCGGTTTGGTTTTTATTAAGAGGATATTACTCCCCTGTGCTACTTCCACGGTTTTTTCACTTTTTTCGGAATCCTCATTAGCTGGCTCCATATCATTATCTGTAAATCCGTCTGTCTTGTCCAACTCTGCCATAGGAGCAGCAGTTATAGTTTCCGCAGCTCTTTCTGCTGCTCTTTTTCTCGCCAGTTCTCTCCTGCGCTCCACATATTCTTTACTAAGAGTAACGGTATGTTTGACAGCCGTATCTGTTACATCACTCGCTTTGGCAGACTCCGGTTCACAGTGCTTCGTAGGTTCATGGAAGAATGTGTAAGCAGTCAATCCAGCAATTACAGATCCTGCTCCCAGCAAAAAATACTTCATACTTTTTTTCATAGTCATCTTTCCTCTCTTTCTGTTAAATAAATGTTGCGTTATGTCCATGTACTTTCATCCGCAAAAACAATATTGAAGAAGATCTTTTTTCCTTTTTCAATCAAAGCTGTTCCAAAATTGTATTACTTCCTGCTCATATGCATCCCGGTTTACCACATAGCTCATTCCATGACCTGCTCCTGGAACAACGAGTAATCGTTTCGGTGCGGTACAAGCCTTATAGTTTTCATATGTCATTTCGATAGGAACAAAATCATCATCTGTTCCATGAATAAAAAGCACGGGAACTTTACATTTTGCCATTGCCGAAGTACAAGAATAATCTTTAGGGCCAATCTGAATTTTTCGCCGGCAAATATCCGCAGCAATTTCTCCCTGAATATCATCATAGTAAAGACGCAGATTATTCTCCATAACATATTTCCAAATAGCGTTTGGAGAAGTATATCCGCAGTCGGCAATAATACCGTGTACATTTTCTGGCAGATCAAAGCCTGCTGTCATTAACACAGTTGATGCCCCCATAGAGACACCACATAAATAAATTGGCATATTATCATATCCCTGTTGATTGACCCAACGAATCCAATCAAGACAGTCATATCTTTCCAACAAGCCAAACCCCATGTAGTTTCCACCGCTATTGTTTTGCCCCCGTTGTTCGACAAATAGAACACAACAACCACTTTGAAACAGAAAATCAGAGATCAAACCGAAATCCTTAACCCATGATGAACGCCAACCGTGCATAGCAATAATAATTCTCTTAGCATTCTCACAAGAATGCCAGTGACCAACCAATCTTTCGCCATCATGTGCTGTGATTTCTATAGCTTCACACCCTGCGTTTTCAAGTTTCTGAGCTGCCTGCTCCTGAATTTCAAAAAATTCTTTCATCACAGGTTTACCGGAAAGTTGCTCCCTTGATGCATTCATAATTTCCGGTTCTTCACGATCCAGGGCAACACTAACTAATTTCTTTGTAATCAAAGAAGCTACTGTTCCTGCCGTGATAATCGTACCTGCTGTAATTCCTGCTCCAATCAAAGCATTTTTAATGTGTTTATTCATCATTCATGACTCCTTTCATCTCGGTTTATATTGCTATCATACTTGCGATACAGCCAATACTCCTTCGGCTTCTATAAAACTCCAATTGCAGAATTTCTTTTGCATCCATTCATCAGGATATTTTCCATCAATAAATCGACTTATCCTGTTTAGTGGTGCTTTCTTTTTATGCCGATTTGCCCACCGTATAATGCATATTGCTGTCCATGTGAGATTGACGATCATAAATAGTGACAAACCGATGCACGCTATTTCCCATGCAGTTCCGGTCATATGAGAAAGAATACCTTTTAATGGTTGATACAAAACCTGATCAAAGAAAAGTCCCAACGCTCCCCACATGATTGTCATTTTCGGGCTGATAAGTCCCTGTATATTCAGAAAATGATTTCTGTAATCCCATGCCTTCATACCGATTCCGATGCGTATCACCAACCCACAAAGATATTCCACCAATGAACCAATCAAGGCAAGTATTACAATACGCAACGACCTGTCAAGTCGGTTAAATAGCATTTCTCCTATGTAAAGCATCACAATGCCGATTCCATAAACGATATTGAACGGCCCCCAGAGAGCAACTACATGGGTTTGCCATTTACCGTATCGGAATTTACACCATGTTCCTTCTACGATAACACCTAAAACATTTCCGAACATAAACAACCAAAATAATTCTTGATAACTTAAAGTCAACATAGTTATACATCCTCTATTCAGCATTGATTTCTGTATTCTTGCAAAGCCCTCTCTTTTTAGCGCCGTCTTTCAACAGGTCAACGATAACGGAAGCAAGCGGAATGAAGAACAGAATTCCAAGAATGCCAAATAGCTTTCCGCCAATCATTGCTGCAACCAGCGTATACAGGGGTGGCAATCCTACAGAGCCGCCAACTACTCTCGGATAGATGAACTGATTTTCTCCAAACTGTACGACGAGGTACACAACCATGCACCGAATCGCAAGTGTTGGATCGATAATCAGTGTAAGAAAAACACTGACTACACAGGAAATAAAAGCACCAACATAAGGGATAATTGCGCAAACCGCCGTAAGAACGCCAACCAAACTTGCATATGGAAGTCTGAATATCACAAATGCAAAACTCATTAAAGTGCCTAATATCATAGCTTCTCCACATTGTCCCGATAAAAAGTTGGCAAAGGATGTGTTGAACATCCGGAAAATTTGCGAAATTTTATCTGCCCACGAAGGTTTCAAATAAGAACGCAGAAATTTATTTGAATGCCGGTGTATCCGCTCTTTATCCAAAACCATATAAATGCCGATTATAAATCCGAATGCAGCGTTCGTAACTATACTGACAGCCGAGGAGACGGTATCTACAATACTTGCAAGAACCATATCCACATGGTCGGATACGGTGTTCAGCATTTGATCCAGATTAATGTCAGCAAGGAATTTTTCCAGCCATTCGGCATTAATATTATGTGCGTCGAGATATTGCGTCCACTCCGGGATACGAGTTTCGAGCATGGAAGTAAGGCTTTGCACCGAACGAATCATTTCGGGAATAAGCAAAGTAAATACAAGAGAAAGCACCAACACAATGCAAATCAATGTAAGTATAAAGCTGGCAATACGATACGCTTTGCCAGACGACTGCTTTTTAGATTTCGAAAATAACTTTCTGAGCCGTTTTTCTATCCTGGACATTGGTACATTGATAAATAAAGCCAATATTCCGCCTACAACAATAGGAAGAATTAACCCGATAATCTTTTTTGCAAAGCCGATAATTGTGGTAAGATGCATTAACGCTGCAAACAAACATATTCCGATAATAACTATCAGCAAATTTTCCTTTGATTTTTTATCCATATCTCTTTTCTCCTTGCCTGCTAAAGAGCCTTGTCCATAAGGCTTTCAGCAAAATTTCAGATGCCGGAAACCTTTTAAAAACACTGCTGTTTCTAATGAACTTTGAAAATTGTTTCCAGGTATCACAATACATCAAAGTTCGAAACACCTCATTAAACTGATTTATTCTTTGTGCAATTCCATTTTTCACTCCCGTATACAACTACATAGGCAAAAACACAAATTGGAATTGCCGCAAGTATATCCAACACAGAGTGCTGTTTTAGAAATACAGTCGATACTGATATAAGGAAAGCGGTAATAGTAAAAACAATCCTCCAACCTTTGGTGCTGAAATGCTTACTGTGCCAAGCACAGAGCATAACGGCCACAGAACCAATGACATGAATGGACGGGCAAACATTCGTGTTCGTATCAAACTGATAAAATCCAGTCATAAATCGAGTGAATACATTATCCCGTTCAAACAGGACTGGCCGAAGCTCCTGACAGTTCGGGAAAAGAATGTAAATAATCATTGCCGCTGAGTAAGATATAATGATAAATTTCATTAGTTTTCTGAAAGAATCCGTATCAAATAAAAGAGTATAAATATGAATGCCTACCAGAAATACAAACCAAAATAAGTAGGGAATCAAAAAATACTCGCAAAATGGGATGGCATCATCCAACGAACAGGAAATTGGATAATAACTTTCCCTGATCCAAAGCCGTTCGACAGTTAAAAACATCAGTCCGAAAAGCGGCCAGAAGATCAGCATTTTTAAATGCGAAAACTCAGGGGTATTTAATTTGCTCAACCGAAATTTTCGGTAGTCTACCATTGCTCTTTTTTGCATTTGTTTCTTGCTCCTGTAATCAATAATGATTTATATAACAGTCACCTATGTACGCTTTGGAATCGGCAGAGCTTTTGAAAGAATAAAAGACTGCAAAATCCCCAAAACAGATTGATAAATCCAGTAAACACCAAGCATTCCCGAAAATGAAAATGTCATCCAAAGTGTCATCAGAGGCATCATAATCTCCATAAAGTTCATAGGTGATTTACCTTGTACTTCTCCATTACCCACAGGTGCGGTAGAAACATTGTTCCATTTACGCATCAGATAAGAAGAAAGCCATGTAAGCGCCGCTGCAAGGATGGGGACGAGCCAAAGAATCGAAAATTCGGAAAAGCTCGGAGTTTGGGCGAGGTTCGCTCCAAAAAGTGTAAAGTCGGGAAGTTTTGTAAGATCAATCCCCGCAAACGCATCAACGCCAAGCTCCTGAATATTTGCAACCAATCCTATTTCATCCAGCGCAGGTGTTATCCCTGCGGCTGTGATAATATCCTTAATCTTTGTAATTTCTTCGCCAGTCAACTTGCAGATATAGGAAAGCGGGCTTCGTATCACCTTATAAAGAAATGTGATAACCGGGAGTTGGAGAAACATAGTCAGACAACCCGATAGTGGGCGAAAGCCTTCCTTTTGCTGAAGCTCCATAATTTCCTGCTGCTGTTTCTGTATGGAGGCTTCGTCTGTTTTCCCTCGATACTTTGCCTGAATCTTCTCCATTTTAGGGGCAATCTTTGCCATAATAATCTGACTTTTTTGCTGTTTTATGGCTGCTGGAAGAAACAACAGCTTAAACAGCAATGCATACAAAAACAAGGCGAGGGCATATTTTCCGAAGAATATATTACTGAACCATGAAAGCATAGTTCCGAGCAGGTTATAAATCCAATCTAACATTCGCTTCTTTCCTTTTACTGTAATTCTTTATATATGTACTCCGCTCCATTTGGCGGCTTGTGTTCCTGCAAACGTTTTTCCATATCATGTCTTTCTGTAGGAGAACGGAGCAGTTCCAAACTTTTGGCGGCAAGCTTTTTAGGTGTATCGGCGGTAATGGCTGCACCCATACTCAAGAAGAAATCCATATTGTACTGTTCACACCCTGCAACAGCGTTGATGAATGCCATAGGCAAACATTTGACAGCCGCTTCGGTTACGCTGATCCCGCCCGGCTTTGTTAAATATAGGTCGGCGGAATCCATATAAAGCGGCATTTGATTGGTGTAACCTATTACATGGATATGAGGCTTCCGTTTGTATCTCCGGTCTAACCGCTTAAACAGCCGTTTGTTTGTTCCGCAGATTATGGACACTTCCATATCCTCTGTCATTTCTTTTGAGATCTGTTTCATCATCTTTGCAATAGGGCCGCATCCCATACTGCCGCACATAACAAGAAGATGTTTGCTATTAGAACGGATACCCAGTAACCGTTTGGCATCCGCCTTTTCTGTATGCTTATAAAAATTCCGGCGAACAGGAATTCCCGCAGCGATAACGCTTTCCCTTTGAATGCCCATGCTGACAAAATCATCGGTAAAACTATCATCAGCGATAAAATATTTCTGTAAATCACAGGCATTTGCACCAGGATAACAGGTATAATCAGTGGCAATAAAAGCGGTTTGTATTGACAAAGGACGCTTTCGCAGCATATGTGTCAACATCATTGCGGAAAAGATATGTGTGCAGATAATGGTAGTGTAGTTACCCCCGGTAATGTACCGATACATACGGTCTGCACCGGAGGTCAAGGCCTTGTATACAAGCGATCCCTCTTTGAATACTGCCGGATGTTTCTCGCTTTGCCGGTATCCCCACTGAAACAGCCAGGGCAAATGACGATAAACAAAGCTATGTCCCCATGAAAGAAACTGGGAAATCCGTTTCCCGATAAAATCAAGGGAGTCCTGAATTTCACACTCAATATGCTGTTTCTTATAGTAATCCATCATTGCCTGCGCACAGGAGTTATGCCCTTGCCCCGTACTGCAGCTTAATATCAGAACTTTCTTCATAGGTAATCTCCTGTTTCTTGCTTTCAACTGTAGTTTCACGAATCTGCAATCTTTTCAGCAACCGAACCAGTTTTGGACGGTTATATCGCTGAATCAGAATAAAGGGAATATTGCCGAGCAAATAAAGCACAAATAGAACCCAGCCGCCGATACCTTTCCATATCAGCAGACAGCCCAATCCCATGATACACAGCACGACATGGATGAACTCTGCAACACAGGTTTCCTGTACCATTCGTTCCATATTTTGAACATTCACTTGTTTTGGCAGTTTTTTTGCCGGCATAAGTGAGAAAAAAATTCTGCTCATATCTGGCAGCTTATTTTGCCATTTGCGGATTCTGATTTTGTTATAGATCTCTCCGTTTTTTTCAAATCCAAATGATATGTATGGAAAACGAAGATAGTGAAATTTCTTTGGCATTAACCTCCCGACAAAAAAGAAACCGAAACTGATTATCACGAGATATAAAAAACATTTAAAAAATACATTCATCTCCGATCTGTCCTTTCATTTATCCATTTTGTTTCCTTATCATTTACCTTTTTATCTCTCCTTTGCGACAACCTTACCGTCTTTTCTGTTTTACATTCATATCCTAATTTTTCAGTTACAACTCAACCTCAACCCAATCTCAACAATTCGTAACAAAAGAAAAGCGGCTGTTTTTTGCAAAACAGTCACTTATCTGAATTTCAAATGATTTTATGTAGTTGATTGCTTTATGCATTCTTACAAATTCTGCATTGCTTTTCTAAACTGGAAGAAGAAAAGTATTATGGTAAAAATAACAGAAATGAAGTCAGCTATCGGTTCGGCTAAATATACACCCATTGTCTTATTTGCTACTAAATGCGGGACGATATAAATCAGCGGAACAAGCAAAATGAATTTTCGCATAACAGCTACCATAATGGAAGCTGTTGCGTTTCCAAGCGAAGTAAATGTCATCTGACAAGCAATCTGCGCTCCGAATATGCCAAGACCGGCGCAATAAATACGCAAAGCCCAGCTCGTGAACTCAATTAACTCAGGGTTCGGTACAAAAATTCTGGCAAACATCTGAGGGATTAACATAACCAAAGACCAAACCACCATTGTATATCCAAGCGTGCAGGCAATCAGCAACTTTACCGTTTTTTTTACTCGATCGCCATTTTTTGCACCGTAGTTATAGCTTGTAATTGGCTGTGCCCCTTGCCCCAGTCCCTGCGCAGGAAGCGAGGAGAACTGCATAACACTGGTCAGAATCGTCATAGCTCCAACGGCTACATCTCCGCCATATTTCAGAAGCGATGAATTAAAGCAAATTAAAATGACACTTTCACTGGCCTGCATAATAAAAGAGGACATTCCAAGTGAAAAGGACGGCAGAATAGTCTTTGTTTCCAGCAGGAGATTCTGACGCCGAATGCGGAGAATCGTTTTCTTGCCTGTCAAAAAACGGAGCACATAGAAAGTTGATACTGCCTGGGAAATAATCGTAGCAAGAGCAGCTCCTTTGACTCCCATATGAAATCCATAAATAAATAACGGATCAAGTGCAATATTACAAACTGCTCCAATCAAGACACTGAACATACCGGCGGTTGCAAAGCCCTGTGCGGTAATGAATGCAGTCATGCCAAGCGTAAGCTGTACGAAAATCGTTCCCATGGCATAGATATTCATATAATCGGTAGCAAATCCGATTGTATTCTCACTTGCGCCAAAAGCCAGCAGAAGCGGACGATTAAAAATCAGCAACACGGCTGTAAGTATTACAGAAATCAAAATCTGCAAAGTAAGACTGTTTCCTAAAATCTTTTCGGCTTCCTTCTGATTGCCTCGTCCCATTGCCATTGACGCTCTCGGAGCCCCACCTGTACTAACAAAAGCGGAGAATGCTGACACAATCATAATTACTGACATACAAACGCCAACTCCTGTGAGTGCCAGATCGCCGTTTTCCGGCATATGACCTATGTATACTCGATCCACAAGATTATAAAGGAGATTGACAATCTGTGCTGCAATAGCAGGCAGAGATAGTTTCAAAAGAAGCTTTCTAACCGGCTCCGTTCCTAAAAAATTATTATTCTTTTCCAAAACAGTGTGCCTCCAAACCGATAATGACTTTGCTCTTAGTGTATTGAATTTCCATTGTATAGTCTTAACTACAACTGAATATCAACTAAACCTCAACAATTGTTGAGGTTTAGTTTGAGTTCTCGTTATTTAAAACCGAAGTCTGTGCCTCTACTCGCCTGAAAAAATGCACGCTTGATATTCCATAATGTTTTAACTTGAATCTACGGAGCACTCCTATTTTTTCAGGCATTTCCTTTTCTCGCCTTGTACGAATCGCAATACACCCGTCTTTATCAAAAATCCCTGCGTTTGACAAGAACTCCATAACAGGCAAAAAAATTTCATCTACTGTAAACGGCGGATCGAGATAGATGATGTCAAACACATATCCGTTTTTTGCAAGCCATTCAATCCGTTTGAAAACATCATCCTGATACACTTCATATCCGTCAATAAATTTACAGTTGGCAAGATTTTTCTTTATCACGTTAATTGCTTTTCGGTCTTTCTCTACAAACACAACTTTTTTAGCGCCTCGACTCATTGCCTCAATCCCAATGCTCCCACTGCCGGAAAACAAATCAAGGAAGCAGGAATCAGCCATTTGCATTTGCCACATGCTGAATAGTGCCTCCTTGATTTTTGCTGTAACCGGTCTTGTGTTTATCCCATTCGGAGCAATTAAGGCATGTCCTTTGGCTTTCCCGGCTATTACACGCAAAACCTATCCCTCCATATTATGTCATTTCACGGTCATTTTCAAGAACTACCTTTGCCTCATCAATAATTGCGTCATCCAATCCCAGCCGCTTTGAAATTGCAAAAGCATTGCTTGCACCAACTGCGCCTATCATCAGGCGGTAGGTGGGACTCAATGTCTGCACATCAAATTCACAGCAGGCATTTTGAACGCCATCGGTTGTGAGCGCAAAGGTTTTGATTTGTGCGTAGTGGGTCGTGGCAAGGGTTCTAATCTTCTTTCTGTGCAGATTAGAAAGAATTGCGACTGCAAGGGCCGCCCCTTCGTCCGGGTCTGTACCGGAGCCCAATTCATCAATCAGCACTAGCGAATCCTTATCCGCAATACCGAGAATGCGGATAATATTCGTCATATGTGCGGAAAAAGTGCTTAGGCTTTGGGCGATACTCTGTTCATCGCCAATATCCGCAAATACTTCCTTAAATACAGAAAGTTCCGAACCCTCAGAAGCAGGAATATGAAGTCCCGACTGTCCCATAAGAGTCATCAACCCTGTGGTTTTCATTGTTAATGTCTTTCCTCCGGTATTCGGACCGGTAATTACCAACAAATCATAATCACGCCCGATTTCCAATGTTGTGGGCACAACTTTTTCTTGATCAAGCAGCGGATGGCGAGCCTGCTTCAGACTAATAATCTTTTTCGTGTTGAATATCGGCTCGGAAGCGTCCATTTGCTGCGAAAGATAGGCTTTGGCAAAAATAAAATCAAGTGCAGTTAAAATCGCATAATTCTTTTTGACGAATTTAAGTTGAGCCTTTACCATATCAGTCAGTTCACCGAGCACAACCGCAATCTCAATTTTCTCCTGATACTGATAATCTTGAAGTTTGCTTGCAGCGGTCGCTACGCTTTTGGGTTCTATAAATACCGTTCCGCCGCTGCCGGACTGTCCCTGTACTGTACCGGGAACCTTGCTGCGACAGGCATACTTTACGGCAAGGCAGTAAGAACCGTTTCTTTCTCTGATAGAGGTATCCGACAGATAATTTCTGTATTTACTGCTGATCATCATACGAAGCTGTCCCTGAATACTGTCCTCCGCCGTTTTTATGTTGCGGCGGGCCTTTTCAAGTCCTGCACTGGCTGAATCATGCAAATCAGTGTCGGAACGGACGCAGCGCTTAATTTCATCTTGTACTTTGGTAAGCGGTGAAAGCTGGTTGAAGCGGGCATCAAGTAAATCCCGTTCTTCTTCCGGTATTTCACGGCATCCGTATTTTTTGGCTTTTGTTGCTGCGTCCAGCAAATCCCATATGCGCAGAAGCTCACCAGCAGTCAATGATTCGCCGTTTTCGAGTTTTTCAAGTACCCGGTCAAGTTTTGTTACCTTGCTGAAAGAAATCTGCGCTCCATGTTTGATACGCTCTTTCGCTGCAGAGGTTTCTCCCTGCAAATGCTGTATTTTCTCGATTTCGGTTTCAGGAAAAAGGCTTCTGCACAATTCTCTACCTGGTTCAGAAGATGCACATTTTTCAAGCCTCTCCTGTATTTTACCAAATTCGAGTATTTCATAAATTTTCTGATTCATCGTTTATTCTCCACTTCTTATTCATCTGAAAATTCTCTTTTAAGATTGGCAATATATTTTTCAAGCATGGAGATACAAATCTGCACTTCCTGCGGTTCTGTTTCTTCCATTGCTTTCTGTTCCGCTTCAAAAATCCACATAACTCTGTTTTTGCCGTATGCGATGCCTTCTTTTGACAAACGGATAACCTTGCGGTTCCTTGTTCCCGGTATATGCTCTAACAGGACAAAGCCTTTTTTTACCATACCTGAAATAAGAGAGTTGACCGTCTGTTTGGGAAGAGAAAGCATTTCGCAAAGATCCTGTTGCGTGTATTCCTCATCGGAATTAAGCAGAGTAGACCAAATACAGATTTCACCATCTGCGATACCGGATTTTCCGGCAGCGATATGATAGAGTGCATTCATCTCCTTGATTTTCTGATTGATTATGTCGATTTGATTTTTTATATAGTTATCCACACGAAAACCTCCTTATAAATCCGAGTTCGGATGTTTGTTATATATTATAGTCCGAGCTCGGATGTTTGTCAAGGCAACATCAGATCGTCAACAAAGTCATCAAAAAAGGGCATGACTACCAAACAGCAGCCTGCCCTCAATATAAATACTCTTTCTGATTGAATTTCCGTATGATCATGACAATATCGGCAACACCACAGTAAACTTACAGCCACCCTCCTGGCAGTTCTCAACTTCAATATGTCCCTGATGAATGGAGACAATCCGATTAACTAATGCTAATCCAAGCCCATTGCCCTCATCCTTATGAGATGTATCTGACTGGTAAAATTTATCAAAAATTCTCTTCATATCTGTTTCAGAAATGCCGCACCCGCTATCTTGAACAGAAATCAGTACATTTTGCTCAGAGGCTTTTAAACATATTCGCAGACTGCCACCAACCGGATTGAATTTTATGGCATTTCCAATCAAATTCATCCACACATGGAACAGCAATGACTCGTTTGCCGTATAAGTAACGACTTCTAAATCAGCGGCAAGGTCTATTTCTCTTTCTGCCCATTTGGGTTCTAATACAACGATGGCCTGACGAATCTGTTCATCTAACCGAAATGGTCTTGGTTTTGCAGGAATCGCCTGATTTTCGATTTTAGAGAGCAGAAGAATATTGCTTACCAAATCAGATAATCGCTTTGTGCTAAACAAAATTTTCTCCGTACACTCTTTTTGATTCAGAGTAAGTACAGTATCGCCTTGCAAAAGCGTGGCATACCCTTCAATAGCGGCAAGCGGCGTTTTAAATTCATGTGATACATTGGATACAAAATCGGTTTTCAAAGTTTCTGTAGCAGACAATTCTTGAACCATTAAGTTAAAATCCCTATATAGATTCTGCACCTCATCAATTTTACTATCGGAAGTCAAGGTGACAGCAAAATCGCCCGATGCAACCTTGCTCATGGCTTTACTCAACGCACTGATAGGTGCAAGAACCTTCCGGTAAAGAAAAGCAGTTACAACGCCGCCCATCACAATACTGAGTATAACCGTATAAACAGCTTCTGGTATCTGAACGGAAAAATGGAAAAAACGATGCAAAAGTGCAGAAATACAGGCAGAAATGATCGTTACCCCGGCAAATACGAGAAGATTCATCAAAATAAAATACAAGTTTATACTAAAACTCCACTCACGAAATTTTTTCTTTTTCATCGCCTTACTACCTTATATCCCACACCACGAATCGTTACAATTTGAAAATCGGCGTTATCCTTGAATCGTTCTCTTAGCCTTGCTATATGCACATCTACAGTGTGTGTATCGGTATCGGCATCATAACCCCAAATGTCGTCCATAATCTGCTGCCTTGTAAAAATACGACCGGGAGAAGAAGTCATTTTATATAGCAACAGGAATTCCTTTTGAGGAAGAACCTGTGCTCCATTCATACTGAGCACCGTCAAGGAATCTGCCAAAAGCTCTGTGTTCCCGATCACCTGCCTACGGTCTGTAATCATCTGTGCACGCCGAAGCAAAGCACCCACACGCAAAACCATTTCATTTACATTAACTGGCTTTACCATGTAATCATCCGAGCCGGAAAGAAAGCCCAGTTGCATATCCTCGAAAGCATCTTTGGCTGTAATCATAAGAACAGGGATCTGATAATTTGCCTCTCTGAGCGAGCGTACCAAAGCATATCCGTCCATGACAGGCATCATAATATCGGATATAATCAAATCAACATAATCAAGTTCAAGTGCAGCTAAGGCTTCCTCTCCGTTCTCTACACCACGAACAGCATAGCCATTTTGTGTTAATACCCGCTGAAAAAGCATTCTAAGCTCACGGTCATCTTCTGCTATCAGTATTTTAAACATTTTAAACCTCCGGTAACTTATTTTTCATCGGTTACTATCAAATTCAAAAATGGGCTGCACGGTTCATATAGAACTTATGCGGCACCGTAAAGTAACTCGAATAACTTGTCTTTATTTCGCTGTACCCTCTGACTGTGGGGCATTGTTTTTGAGACTGTGCTTGAGTGCGTTCCAATTTCTCTGACCATACAGAACCAGCGAAATAATCATCATGGCCATACAAATCACAATGCAAATATTAGAAATCATAGGAGGAATATCATGCCACACCACATGGAGAAGCATCATGCCATAGAGTAAGCAGGTGGCAACTTTACCATGCCAGTCTGCCCCAGGTACTATCCCTACTTTCCTGATAACCTGAAATCCTGAAATACCCATACACAGTTCTTTGAACAACATTAAGACAATTGGTGCAATCATAAGTGGAAAACGGGTTAATAAACAAAACAACATTGTTGCCTGCGTCAGCTTATCCGCAATCGGATCAAGTACCTTTCCCAAATCGCTTACCATATGAAACCGTCGTGCGATAAATCCATCTATAATGTCCGTCGCACCAGACAGCAGTAAAATATAGGCTGTCCACATGGAATTATGCTCAACACAATAAAGCCATATCAGAAACGGAATCAGACAGAGGCGAAAAAAAGAAAGTATATTGGGAATCGTGAATATTTTATTTTGTGTATTGCCTTCTCGGCTTGTTTTATCGTTCATATATTTCTCCCTATTGTTAATTGGCTTACATCTTCAGAATCATCGTTCCGGCATTCCATTAAGCAAAATATCCTTTAAAAATGTGATATACTTTTCCGTCAATCCTATGCACATTTCCCGTTCTTCTTCTGACATTCTCTCAAAGGAGTTTTTCTCAGCCCTATAGATTTTTGCGACTATGCTTTTACCGTATTCTTTGCCTTCTTCAGTTATCCGAATGACTTTACGATTCCGTGTGCCGGGAATAGCTTCCAAAACAAGAAAGCCTTTTTGGGACAGATTAGTGACAATAGTATTAACTGTCTGCTTGGGTAAAGACCATAGATCACAAATATCCTGTTGGGAATACTCGCCCTCTAAAACAACTAAAGTATACCAAACCCAGAACTCATTATCAGAAATCCCGGCTTTACTAGCTACACCATGATAGATTGCCGCAAGTTCTTTCACTTGTTGATTCATTTTTTCAAGCTGCCCCTTAATGTGTTCATTCATTTGAAAATCCCTCTTTCATATTGATTTGTAGAAAATAATTACATCCTCAAATTATGTTGTAAAATAAATGGACTACCATACCACACCCAAAATTCGCCTTCGGAAATGCCGAGAGAAGAAACTGCACAGCGGCAAAGGTCAACAAAGTTTTTAAACGGGTGGGGTCGTTTCTTGGACTTATCAGAATAGATCATCCTATCGCTTCCTCCTTGGCAAGTGTCCGAATTAGGACTTTAATGTATTTTCATAATAGTCCGAGTTAGGACTTTTGTCAAGATGATCCAAATACTATTTACACTTTATAAAAAACAAATTTGTTATACCGAATTCGGGATAAGTTTTGCAAGCAATGGAAAGGGATATCCTTTTCCGCTTGTTGGGGAGTTCCCCAATCCCCCGGCAGAGTGCTGACGCACCTCTGACCGAACACCACAAAATTTGTGGTGGCTACGCTGCGCTTGAATGGCAAAAAAGAAGCTGGAGGTAGAGCAAATCAAATTGCAATACCCCCAGCTTTTTCTGCCTTAACGATGCTGTTCCTGTTTCTTTTCCTGCTGTTCTTCATCAATACGGAGCAGGGTATCCACGTTAGATTTGACCGCCTGCAATTCCTGATTTTCTTTCCGCAGCCGTTTGTAATCTTCATAAGCGGCTTTTTTCTTTGTCAACAGTTCTGTGTACTCTGCTTGCAAAACTTTGACCGTGGGCAGCTTCTTCACACCCTGAGCGTCAAAGGCTCGTTTAGCCGCTTCATGGAGAAGCAGATCTGCTTCGTGGGCAGTACGGAAAGCCGGTTTGTCTGCCGCCTTCGTTCTGTGGTAGGCAGCATAGGTATCCCGTGTTTTAGCGTAGTTGATGATATGGGTTTTCAGAGCCGCTATCTGCTCCATGCGGTGTTCCATCTGTTTGATGGAAGTGGATACAGATTCAAAGTCAGCAACCATTGTTTCAGCTCGTTCCAAAAGCACAGCATACTCTGTAATGCCATGCTCGGTAAGATAGTTCAGAGTCTTGGACGCTTCCTTCAGATTGTGTATCTTCATCCAGCGTTCCAGACCAGGCCCACGTCCTTGCAGACGAGCCTGAATATCCATAAGTAGATTGACCTTGCCGTCCTTTTGCAAATGGATTTTCTTTCGCTTGGGCAGTTGTGTTTTGCCGATCCGTTCTTGCAGAGCTTCCAGCGTATAATCCGTACCCAGCGTTTTGGAACGGGTAAAACGCTCCTGACCTTGGGCACGGAATTTTAATATCTTCTTACTCTGAACAACTTCATAACCTTCCTGCCGCATGGCTTCCAGAAATTCATCAAAGGTTCTGACCTTTGGAAGCACTTTATCAATGGTCTGACGCAGGCGAACTTTCCAGCTTTTTCCCGTTTTCTCAGCCGCCCATTCTGCATAGTGTTTGCCTTTGTCTTGGGGTTCCTCAATGATATTCAGTCCAAATTCCTGACAGATGCGGTCATTGATTTTCCGCAGAGGAATGAAGCTGTTCTTTACGTTGTTGAACTTGTGGGAACAGTCCAAAGCGGTACTGTTAAATTCGATGTGGCAGTGGATATGCTTTTTATCTACATGGGTCGCCACTATGAATTGATGTTCTCCTCCGGTAAATTCCAACGCCATCTGATAGCCCAGCTTATTAGCGTCCTCCGGTGTAATGGTTCCTGGTTCAAAGGACTGTATCAGCAGATAAGAAATCACATCTTTGTCCGGGGCACGCCTGCGCCCTGTGGTGGCAGTGTAGATCTGCTTACTGACCATAAATTCCTGCCACGCAGTATCGGGAGAACACTGATAGCCTGTTACCAACAGACCTCCGTTTGTTTTCTCCGGATTCTTGCCATAGTCAATGCGATCCGCCAGCACAGCAGCGATACTGCGTCCTTCGCTGGCATGACGGGGTTTGATTTTTGAGATTGCCATGTGGCGGCTCCTTTCTGGGTAAAGTTAAAGCCGCAGACTTTCCAGTCTACGGCTTTAACTTTATCTCAAATACTTTATAGCAAGCGCAATTAGTGATAAACAGCGGTTAAATAAATAATCATAATAGCGGGCATCTGTAATATCAATTTTATCTGTTTCGTGATGTCGTATGCGATATTTATTTCCAATGTTCGTTAAAGCCTTAAATTCATCATTAAACAAGTCAATAAAATCACTGCTTCCACCTGCCATATCATTCACGATTTTTTCTGATGAATGCCTTTTATCTAATGTTGTATAGTAAGTTTTAAGGCGTTCTAACGCATCCCAAATCTTTTCCACTGAATCTTGCCTTGCAGCAGGATTAGGTGTTTTATATAATGCAACAGCATCTTTCAGCAGTTCCCTTGTACCCGGCTCATTTATCGAAACAAAACTATTTTCAATCTCCTGTGTAAGGGGACTGTTCTCAACAATTCTTTCTACAATCTCTTCATCCGTTAGTCTATAAAGTAAACCTGCTTCAATAAATATTTCATTTATTTCCTCTTGGAATTTTTCAAATATTTCTGCGGTATCAAAGCAGTCTATTGTCTGATAATTCCTATATCTTTCATTATTCCATCGTTCAGAAATATCTTGCATATTTTGTGCCATATATTCAATAAAATCTAAAAGTGCATACTGATCATATTCATCATCAAATCCCGGTACACAAATCCTTTCATACTCATCTCGAAAAAGAGCTGGTATTCTAATTCTAAGTCTGGTAATAAAACCATTTTCATCAAATGCTACATAATCACTATCTGTAAAATCATGATGGCAATTTTTAGTAAAAAGATGTGTTAAATTCTTTTTATATCTTTGACAACAATCGAAAAGTAATGAATACATATCTCTACTAATAGAATATGTCTTTTCTTTTGGTGCTCTTATTCCATGTCTTTCCGTATATAATTTCATAATCAAACTCCTCCTATTCTTCTTTTTATTCTGCATTACTAATTATACAGAATTTTTCTTTTCCTGTCCATTAACAAAACCGGACACAACAGCCCTTTCTCAGCCGCCGTGCCCGGTTTATGTATTACTATCAAATTGCTTTCAGCATACTGTTTATATCGTCCACCCGTTCCGTCAGCCAGGACGCCGCCCCCGGCAGTCCGTAGGGGCTGATTGCCCATGCCAGAAGGGAGAAACCGATGAAGCCCTGCCACTCTCCAATAAACAGCATCAGCACACCGAACAGGAAGAAGGCTCCTGCAATCACGCTCAGAACCATGCCGGAAAACAGGCAGAAGAACCGGGCGAAAGCTACCAGCAAGGTCAGGGCAAGGGTTATGGGGAACAGCAGCACTTTTATGAAAAATCTCAGCATATCGGGAACCTCCTTATCGCTCATTTGTTTCAATTTGACTATACCGCTTTAATGTGTGAAAGTCAAGTCTAAACCTGTTATAAATCCTCCAGCTTGGAGAGCAGGGAGCTAAAGGCTCCCCACAGTTCTCCGTATCTGCTTTTTAAGTCTGCAATGTCCTCCTCATACAAGTGCCCGGTGCTGTTCACACGCTTGGCGATCTGGTTTAAGTTGTTGGAACAGTTTCGCAACAGTGACGCCAGTTCCTTAAATTCTGTCATGTCCACCCGGACAACGTAGCCGTCCACCGCCATCTTGCGAAGATACGCCCGCTGGTTGTGAGTGCCGAGCTGCTCCATCTTTTTGTCGATGAGTTCCTTTTCTTCGGGCGATACCTTGAAGTACAGCGGTATGGTACGCCCACTTTTCGGGTTCATTAAATTGCCACCTCCAAATCATTTTCTTTCTTCGGGACAGAAGCACTGGCAGCGGACTCCACACCCATCCGGCGCAGGAGCCGCTTGATGGAAGTCTTACCGTCATGCCGCTGGCGTTCCCGGTCTTTGGGAGCGTCCTTGCCGCCGATGTTCAGTGCCACGTTCAGTACATTCAGCCGATTGGACTTTTCAGCAAGTTCCGCTTCCTGGGGGAAAGGCCGCTTGACCTCCACCTTGGCGTCCTCGGTCTGCTGTAAGAGGTTCGCCAGCTCCGCCCGATGTTTCTGCAAATTCTCTTTCATGCTGTCTAAGGCATTGTCAATTCTCGTGATGTTGCCGGACGGGTCGCTGCCCGGTTCCAGACTGTGAGAAAGTTCGTGCTTTAAGGTAATCTGAAGCTTCTGGGAAAAGCCGCTGTCAGACACCCAGAGGGTCATCGGAAAGCCCCGGTATTCGCCCAGTTCCACCTTGTCGCTTAAATCCTTTAGCTGGTCATAGGCATTGATAATGGCCTGACCTGCTTCTTTGCGCTCGGTGTAGGTCTGCCCCAGAACGGTCATGGAGAAGTGTTCCTTGTCCGCAGGTGTATGGGCTTCCAGATGTTTAATGTCCGCTTCCAGAGCGGCGATCAGTTCCTGTTCCCGCTTGATTGCCTGGGGATAGAACTTAATCAGTTTATCCTCCAGAGCATACCGCTGGTTCTCGTGGTTAGCTTTTAACAGCTTCAGCTTTGTGACCTGACCGTCCAGCTCCGTCTTTTCCATAATGCGGGGGTCGCCGGAAGCCAGGGCTTTGACCTCGGCATAGGACAGAGCCGCCTCGTCCACATCCTCACAGGAACGGGACGGGTTCTTGCCGCTCATAAGCTGACCGATGAATTTCTGCTTGTTCTCAATCAAGCCCCAGTTGTAGGCGTCAAAGGTGCCCTCGGTCACATACTTGAAAATCTTGACTTTCTTAAAATCGTTGCCCTGGCGGAGAATACGGCCTTCCCTCTGTTCAATGTCAGCAGGACGCCACGGGCAATCGAGATGGTGCAATGCCGCAAGCCGTTTCTGGACATTGGTGCCTGCGCCCATCTTGGAGGTGGAGCCTAAGAGGACACGCACCTGACCTTTGCGAACCTTGGAGAACAGTTCCGCTTTCTGGGTTTCGGTCTTGGCGTCATGGATAAAGGCAATCTGTTCGGGAGGAACGCCTTGCGCCATCAGTTTCTGCTTGATGTCGTCATACACGTTAAAGGAACCGTCCCCACGGGGCGTAGACAGGTCGCAGAACACAAGCTGTGCGCCTTTCTGGGGTTCGGTGTCCTGCCAGACCTGCAACACATTTTTGACGCAGGCATTGATTTTGCTGTCCGGGTCATCGGGCAGTTCCGCAAAAGCCAGCCGCTGATCCAGAGCCAGCTTGCGCCCGTCCGATGTAATCTTGAGCATATTGTCCTCTTTGGGTTCCACCAGACGGTTTCGTACATCCTCCGCACGTTCTCCCAGTTCGGCAACCAGTTCCTTTTGAAATTCACTGGGCTTTGTGACCACCGTGATATTTTCCGCTTCGGGAACCGGCAGCTTTAACATCTCAGCAGTCTGGATGTCAGCCGACTCCTTCCACATGGCCATGAGTTCCGGGAGGTTGAAGAACTTGGCAAACCGGGTCTTTGCCCGGAACCCGCCGCCTTCCGGTGCCAGTTCCAAAGCCGTGACCGTTTCGCCAAATGCAGCCGCCCAGCTATCAAAGTGGTCTAACCCGGTGCTTTTCAGCAGGTCATACTGGAGGTATCTCATCATGGTGTAAAGTTCCACCATGCTGTTGGAAACAGGAGTGCCCGTCGCAAAGACAACGCCACGCCCGCCTGTCAGTTCATCGAGATAGCGGCACTTGGCAAACATATCGCTGGACTTCTGGGCTTCGGACTGACCAATGCCAGCCACGTTCCGCATTTTTGTTGAAAGGAACAAATTCTTAAAACCGTGGGCTTCATCTACAAACAGCTTATCGACGCCCAGTTCCTCAAAGGTAATCACATCGTCCTTGCGGGTCTGGTCATTGAGTTTTTCCAGCTTTGCTTCCAGACTTTTACGGGTCTTTTCCAGCTGCTTGATGGTATAGCGTTCCCCGTTCTGTGACTTGGCGTCCTCAATGCCATCTAAAATCTGACTGATCTGCTCCTGCAGGAAGGCTTTCTGCCGTTCCGGGGACAGGGGGATTTTCTCAAACTGAGAGTGCCCGATCACAACAGCGTCATAATCGCCGGTAGCGATACGGGAACAGAACTTCTTGCGGTTCTGGGGTTCAAAGTCTTTCTTGGTGGCAACCAGCACATTGGCACCGGGATACAGCCGAAGGAAGTCGGCTCCCCATTGTTCCGTCAGATGGTTGGGAACCACTACAAGGTTCTTCTTGGATAAGCCCAGCCTGCGGCTTTCCATCGCCGCCGCTACAATCTCGAAAGTCTTTCCGGCTCCCACGCAGTGAGCAAGCAGGCTGTTCCCGCCGTAGAGCATACGGGCAACAGCGTTGCGCTGGTGGGGTCTAAGATTGATTTCCGGCGACATTCCCGAAAAGCGGATATGGCTGCCGTCATAGGCACGGGGCTTGATGGAGTTGAAAATCTCATTGTATTTCTGGCACAGGGTTTCCCGGCGGGCAGGGTCTTTCCAAATCCAGGACTTAAAGGCTTCCCGAACCATTTCCTGCTTCTGCTGGGCCAGCATGGTTTCCTTGGTGTTCAGCACACGCTTTTCTGTGCCGTCTATATCGTGGATGGTGTCATAAACACGGCAGTCACGCAGGTTCAAGCTGTCCTCAATGATGGAATAAGCGTTTTTGCGTTTCGTGCCGTAGGTCACATAAGCAAGGGTGTTGTTGTCGCTGTCCCTGCCTTTTCCGCTGACATTCCACTCGCCGGTGGCAGCGGAATACCGGGCGGCAATGGTATCTCCCCGAAAACGTCCGGGGGTTTTCAAAAGTTCATAGATGAACTGGGTGTAATAGGACGGGTCAATCCAGGTTGCACCGATCCGCACATCAATCTCGGCAGCTCCCAGTTCCTTGGGCTGGGATTTTTCAAGGGCAGACACATTGACTGCAAAAGCAGGGTCACGGTCTGCGGCTTCCCATGCCGCCTCCAGCTTCTTTCTGACATTGCCGGACAGGTATTCGTCCGCTGTTTCCCACCCGGCCAGGGCGTCGCCGTGGCTCTTTTCGGGGTTCTGGAAGATGACGCCGGAGAGTTCCGCCGCAATCTCGCTTTCCTGCCCAGGGCGGTCAAGGAGTTCTGCCATAAAGGACAAATCAACGGACGCCTTTTCTCCGATGGAAACGGCAAGTGCTTCCGTGGGGGTGTCCACATGATCAACGGATTTCTGCTGGTTGATGGTGCGCTTAAAGAACATATCCGCCTTGCGCTCCAGCTTGCCGTCCTCGTCCAGCACTTCCAGAGAGCAGAGCAGGCAGTAGGAACTGTCCTGTTCAAAGGCTCGCTTATTTCCTGTGCTGTTGATCAGGCCGTACTTGGCATTGAAGCTGTCATAAGCAGTGTTCAGTTTTTGCTGAAGGTCAGAAATAGTGTCCTCAGACCTGCCATTTAACTGGGCTTCGATCAGGTCACGGGTAATGTCACGCAGCCCAATCATGCCACGGATACGCTCCGCTGTAATGGCAGGTACTTCCACAGGGGTCAGGTTCTCGTTTTCCTTGTAGAAAAGTTTGCCGCCCACTTCGGTGTAACTGAAATTGCGGAGTTCCGCAGGGGCTTCCTCCACGGAAGGAGCGGTCTGTTCCGGCACGGTCTGCAAAAGTGCCGCCCGGTCAGGGGCGTTCAGGTGGGTAATGGCTTCGGCAAGCTGTTCCTTTAGGTCAGCTCCCGGCAGAGGGACACAGGCGGTTTCCTGTCCGTACATTCCCGTTTCCCATGCCATGGTGCCTAAGACCATTTCCGGGTGCTGTTCAAAATACTTGTTCACAGGCACACCGTCAGCGGTCTGGCCAACCTCTACCCAGTCCGGCAGATACTGGGGCGGGGCTTCCCGTTTCTGTAAGAAGATGATGTCACTGGTCACTTCCGTGCCTGCGTTTTTGCTGAACGCATTGTTGGGCAGACGGACAGCGCCCAGAAGGTCAGCCCGCTGTGCCAGGTATTCCCGGACGGCAGTGTTCGCTTTATCCATGGTGCCCTTGGAGGTCACAAAAGCAACGATACCACCGGGGCGCACCTTGTCTAAGGTCTTGGCAAAAAAGAAATCGTGAATGAAAAAGTGTTCCTTGTTGTAGCGGGGGTCGGCAAGCTGATAGTTGCCAAAGGGCACGTTGCCCACAGCCAGATCAAAGCGGTTGTCGGCAAAGTTCACTCGCTCAAACCCGTCCACCGTGATATGGGCTTCGGGATAAAGCTGCTTTGCGATCCTGCCCGTGATGGAGTCCAGTTCCACGCCGTAAAGGGAAGCGTTCTTCATCTGCTCCGGCAGAAGTCCAAAGAAGTTGCCCACACCCATGGCAGGCTCCAGCACGGTTTTTGGCTCTAAGCCCATCCTGCCCACAGCGTCATACATACTCTGGATAATGACCGGGGCGGTATAGTGGGCGTTCAAGGTGGAACTGCGGGCAGCTTCATATTCAGCCGGGGTCAGCAGGTCTTTTAATTCTGCGTATTCCGCAGACCAGCGTTCATTCCCAGCTTCAAATGCCTGGGGAATGCCGCCCCAGCCCACATAGCGGGATAAGGTGTCCTGTTCCTCGGCGGTGGCTGCACGACTTTCTGTTTCCAACTGCTTTAACAGCCGGATGGCGGTCACATTCGCCTGATACTTTGCTTTCGGCCCGCCTGCGCCCAGGTCGGGGTCAGTAATGTGGAAGTTTTCTGCTTTGACCTGCTCCGGGGCAGGTGCGGCAGTGACGGGAACGGAAACAGGAGCCTGTTCTTCCACGGCTGGAGCAAGTAACTCCTGTTCCTGGGTATCCTTGACCCATTCCCGGACAAAGGCAATGGGTTCGCTTCTGAAAATCGGGAAGCCTGTGCCGCCAGCAAAGGTATAATCCCGCAGACTGACCCTGCCAGTGCTGTAATCCACGCTGTCCACGGTATAGGTGCGTTCTTTCTCGGTAAGCTTCATGCCCAGGGGGATGAAGTCAGCGGCTTCCAGCTTCTGAATGACTTCATAATCGGCTCCATCAGGCCGTGCAAAGACCACGCTGTTGTCCTGTGCCCGCAGCTTTTCGCCCAAAGCCTGCCAGCTAAATTGATGACCTGTGACCGTTGTTTCTCCCAGACCGGGGATTTCCCGTGTCAGAACATGGGTATTCAAGGCAGCTCCGGCAATCTCGGCGTCCTTTCCATAGAACAGGAAATAATCGTCCACCTGTACGCCAATAAGAGCGTCCGGGTGTTCCGCTTTCAGCTTCAGATATTCTTCCGTAAGCGGGGTAAGGTTCTGTTCCGGTTCGGGGGCTTTTACCTCCTCCGGGTCGCCCGCCCCGGCAGCTTCGACAGGTTCTTCGGGCTGGGGCTGGGTGTTTCCCTCAGCGGCTTCGGTTTGGGGTTCTGAATTGCCCAGGGCGGTAT
>JAUNPJ010000021.1:38880-44797 GCA_030536755.1 Eubacteriales bacterium
TGGGTGTTTCCCTCAGCGGCTTCGGTTTGGGGTTCTGAATTGCCCAGGGCGGTATTCTCCGGGCTGATTTCATTCTCGTTTTGGAGTAGCAGTCCATCGTTGCGGCTGTCCTTTGCCAGTTCAGCGTCATACTTGCCCTGATTGACCACACGCCCAATGAAGGGGCGTTCCAGATCCTTTAAGTAGACGTCATAATCGGTCTGGCGTTCAATCTCGTAAGGGTGCCCGTCATCCAGATAGATGGTCGCACCTGTTTCCCGTGCGTAAAGGCGGGGAGCTTCGGGAGTAATCGCCGCAAAGTCAAAGGTCATCTGCTGGGGTTCCTGGCTTGCGTCCGGCTTCTTGCTGTTCTTGATCAGCTTTTGCAGGGCAGACTTGGCAGCGTCCTGGGGCTGTTCCGTGCGGTCTGCTTTCGGCTTTGCAGTCTTTTCGGGAGCCGCCGCAGGCTCATGGAGCAGCGTAAAAGTGCCGTCCTTATAGGCAGAAAGGCGGTCATACGCCTGAGTGCAGCTTTCATAACCACGGTCAGACGGGGACATAGACTGCAAACCATCTGCCATCGCAGAGAGCAGAGCGTCCACTTCTCCGGTATCGTCCAGCATACGGCGGACTTCCTTCCAGCCCTCGCCAAAACCTTCCGACACATAGGGGCGCAGCTCCGGCGCATAAGCAAAGAATGTGTCTACATTCCGGGCAAGCACATGACGTTCATACTCCGGGAACTTCGCTTTATCTTCCGGGGAGAGGTAGCGGTCGGCCTCCATCAGTTGGTTGATACGCCGCTCCACCTGGTTCCAGTTCAGAAACTCCTTGGCGTATTCCTTGTGATAGGTGCGCTTAATCCGTAATCCCTTGCTGTCATGCCAGACATCTTTTTCGAGGTAGCCATAACCGCCGTCGCCAAAGGATTTCTTCAGATGATCCTGCCGTTCTTTACGGTCGGTGTGGTTATGAAAAAAGACATAGGTTGCCAGCCTGCTGTCCGAATAACTGCCGCCCCGTGAAGCCTCTATATTGATTTCATCTTCCGTGATAAAATCCGGCTTCTGTTCTGTAAAACCATCTGTCAGCGGAAAGACCTTATCGGGAACCGCCAGCCGTTCCAGCCGCTGTAAAAGCTGGTTCGGGCGATGGAAGTGAAAACGCAGAAGTTCTCTGTCCACCTCGTAGGCCATGCAAAAGCCCTTGACCTCGCTGATGATATTTTCCAGTGCTTCCGGGTCTGTGAGGGCTTCGCTGATTTTCTGTGTGTTATCCGGGAAACCGCCTTTCCCCATGTAAAAATCATTGATGATAGGAATGAAGCCTGCTTCTCTGGCTTCCTCGCTGAGATCCTGCCGCAGATACCAGAGCTGCGCCGCCAGTTCCTTGCGTTCATTGTCCGGCACCTGTGCCGCACGGTCTGGGGAGAGGTATTTTCCCTGCTCCACAAGGGAGCGGATACGCTTTTCCACCTCTGTCCAAGACAGGCGCAGGCCTTCGCCGTTGTAGCGGGCAGACTTGCCGCTATTGATGGCAATCCCGTTTTCATCGAACCAGACTGCATAAGGGGCACCGTCTACCGAAAAGCCACGCCCGCCGGTGCGGTATTCCTGGGGCAGATATGCCGCCATTTCATCCGCCGGGACTTGCGCCTGATACCGGGCATAGATACGAAGTGCGCCCGCAAGTTCATTGGTTCCAGCGGATAAGATACGCTCCACCACGGAGTCGGGCACCATGCCCACAGAAAAAACGGAGGGTGTTTCCTCCGTTTTCGACTGGGCGATATGTTCAATCTGTTCCTCTACCGTGGGCAAAAGGGAAAGCTGGGTAAAGGTGCCCTTACTCTTGGAGAAAGGCCCATCCAGCTCCACAGATGACAAAACGGCAGGCTCGCCGCCTGCCGTTTCCATATCTGTATTTAGCAGTAAATCAGGTCTGCCATCACGATTTCCTCGGCTCTCTGACGGATGTTGTTCATCCGCTGAACCCATTCCATCTGATTGGAGGCTTTCAGTTTCTCGGTCACGCCCTCCTTGGCTGCCAGTTCCGCTGTCAGAGCGTCCATCTGCTCGTTGGCCGTCTGGTCGATCTGCGTCAGGTGCGTCCACAGGGTTCCTTTCAGAAGCATTGCCGTGTAGAAGCCCTTCCTGTGTTCCATCAGATATTTTTCCCTCGTTCTGCCGAAGCGGGTCAGAGTCTCCGGTTCCTCCTCCTTGCTGTCCGTCATCAGGTTCGGGATCAGATACCCGTTCTGGTTGGTGTATGTCAATTCGCTCATCGTGGTTGCTCCTTTCGTGCTTTAATGTGTTAAACTGTTCATTTACATTATAGGCTTCCTCCGGCTGTTTTGCAAGAGGGTTTTGTGTTAAATTTCTTGCCTGCTCCAACTGGGCTACACGGATGGTTTCTCCGATTTCCAGAAGGACAATCCGGTTTGCTTCGGCAGTGGCGGTGCCCAGACAGGCAAGGGTGCCCACGTTGTTGAAGTTGGTAATCCCGATGAGATCTTCATCGTCGATATACTGGGAAGCGTCCAGACCGCAGCGGGTCAGCACCGCATACTGAACGCTGGCTTTCATGGTGTTGCGGAACAGAACTTCGGTGTTGAGTTCGTCCAGTTCCTCCAGAAAACTGTCAGCCACCTCATAATGCAGGTCACGGAGATATTCGCCGTAGTTTTCGTCAACCACACGGCTGACAGCTTCCATAATGGCGTCACCCAGGGAAGCCCCCTCCGGGGAGCCGAACTGTTCCGCCAGCCTTGCAACTACCCTGGACTGGTATTCCTCGTCCATTTTCCAAAGCCAGGGGTTCTTGCCCCCACGAACCGGGTGGGTGTCGGCAACATCATGGACGTTCTGAATATAGGGTTTTCCGCCTGTGCCTTTGCGGATCAGGCCGATAGCACTGGAACCGGCATTGACCCAGCGGTGCATTTTGTTGTTCCAGACATCGATTTCCGCACAGGCCGTGGCGTTGGGGCGCTGGGCGTAAATCAAAAGCTGGTCATCAAAGTCATAGCTTTTATAGAACCGGGAAGCGGTGGTCAGAAAACGCCGCCAGTTCTGGGGCGAGTTCGTGACTTCTTTCTGGGTCTGCTCCGCCAGTTCCGAGATGTGTGTGAACCATCTGTTTGCCATTGTGTCCTCCTTTCCAAAATGAAAAACGCCCAGAACCGACGGACTTTCGGCTCTGGGTGCATAAGCTGAATTGCGTTATTTTCGGCGTTCCTGATTTCTGCGGTTCATATCCTCCAGCACCTTTTTCTGGGCTTCTGACAGCACCCGTGGCGGTACGATTTTTACCCATTTCTTGGGCAGCTCAAAGGTCATGCCGCCGTAGCGGTCGCCGCTTTTGTGTTTGACCTGCGCCGGGTGGCTCTCACACAGGGAAAGCAGGGTGTTCTGCAAGCCCTGGTTGTGGGTATAGACCGAAGCAAGCCGTTCCTTCTCATTGAAGTTGATAATGGTTTCCTGTTCATACTTTGTCAGTCCCATGGCGTTACCTCTCTGTTTCCTTATGCTTGGCAGACGGTTTCACAGGGCTTTTGACAGGCTGGTTTTTGGCAAGCTGTTCCCGGATGGACGGCTTTTTTTCTGTTTCCTTGGGTTTTTGTCTGGAAAAATCCTTTTCCCGCATTCGCCGGAAAGCTGTGATTTCTCCCTGCTCATTCACGACTGGGGCATACATCTGGGGTGTTTTGACCATCATCCCATCCAAACTCAGCCCGCTGTAATAGTTACCGTGGGCGTCCCGTTCTTTCTGAAGCAGAATGGTGTGGTCTTGCAGTTCAAAGCCTTCCATTTCATGCTTATACACCAGACCGCAGGGTATCCCACCAGCTTTGATAATCCCGATTTCCTTGCCCACAGGTTCCAGCGGGTTTTCTACCGGAGCGTCCACGGTCTTACGGAAAGCGGTGGGCTTGCCTTTTTTGCTTCGTTCCGCAACCTCATAAATCTGGGCGTCGATGTAGGTGCCGTTTAAGGCACGGTTGGTGGATTCATAAAAATCCGGGTTGGACGCACAGGGCGAAAGCAGAATGCCGCCCTTGACAATGTACTGATCCTGGGTCACTTCACTGGGTTCGATGTAGCGTTCAAATCTGCCTATGGGAACCACACGCAAAACTTCCGCTTGGGCGGGTGCCGGTTCCTGCGCTGCCTGTTGCTCCAGCATAGCAAGGTATTCCTGGATAGTGCCGGATTTTGCAGGGGTAATGGGGTTAAAGTCCACGGGCTTACCGTCAATCATAAAAGTCTGTTCATGGAGCAGATTGAAGAACTCATCCTCCCGGATGTCGCCCTCATACTCCAGCAGCACATCATAGTCCGGCTTGGCTGGGTCAGCGTAGGGACTGATATAGACCTTTGCGCCGGTAATGATAACCTCGTCCCCCAGGTCAGCGTCCGAAAGCACATCCTGGACATAAGCCATTGCCTGCATACGGATATGCCTGTCACGCTCGGCAGCTTCCGCCTGTTCCATGAGAAAGTCATAGTCTATGGCTTCCAGCTTTGCCTGTTCCCAGCCTTCATCTGAAATCAGTTCATAGACTGCCTGCGCCATGGAAAGCTCCGGGTTGTCAAGCTGTCCGCCGTCCAGTTCCTCAAAGGCTCCATTGAAGAATGTGTAGTCATAACCGCTGTCACAGGTCTGGACTGCCAGATAGAGCGAACCGCCGTCAATGGAAACGGCGGCTTCTTCCGTGGGCAGATTGTTCAAAATCCCGTCGATGTGGTTAAAATTCTGTTCCTCAGTCTTTTCCACGGTTTCCAGATGGTTCTGGGGAGAAGGAATGAGTGCGTATGCCTTTTCCTGTTCCGGGGTCAGGGGCTTGCTGTATTCCAGATAGCCATAGGCGGTAATGGCTCCCTGCTCATACTTGTGAAGCTGGCTGGTAAAACGGGTCTGGTCGGTTTCGTCCATATAAGGGTAAGTACCGTGCCTGGTGGCTTCCTCTGTGATGTAATAGCGGAACCTGTCTGGCTCCTGTTTGAAGAAAGCGGGGACTTCCTCAAAACCGATGGAATCCATATAGTGGGCGGTATCCCTGCCAGCTTCATGCAGCACCACAATATCTGAAACAGAGAGGCTGTGCCCCTTGAAATCCTCCGGGTGGTGGAGATTGAATGTTTCATAAATGCTTTCCAGCTTCATCATGGTACTGCCATCCTCCGGCAGTGCGCCGGTATAAACCTTTTCATAATTGTCCGGGTCTACGAAAAGCCCGAAACGCTCCAGCCGTTCCAGCGGCTCGAAGCGGTGGTAATGCAGTTCCTCGCCGGATTTAAGTTGGTAGATAGTAAAGGTGCCTTGTTCTGGCTCCTTGTCATAGGTATAAACTTTGTTCGTGTCAAAGTCATATTCCAGCATGACGGGAAAATGCGGTGAAAAGTCATTGTAGCTCCCGCCAATCTGCTCGATATGACCGCCAGCCTGTTCAAGATAGGCTTCCACATTGTCGATTTGTTCCTCTGGAACCGTGGCAATCATTTCTTCCAGAACTGCCTTGACCTGTTCCGGTTCCATGTTGGTAATCCGAATCATGTTGTAATCCGAACCCATGGAGCCACACAGGTTCAGAACCGTACCGGGCACAGGAGGAACCAGACTATCCATCTGCTCTAAGAGTATCTGTGCCGCTGAAAAAGCGTCCGGATTTCTTTCATCCTTAATGAAGTCCAGCAGGTAGCCACGGATACTGTCTGTCTTTTGGTCAAGCAGTTGCGTTTCCAGAGAACGGATGTGTTCTTCCTTATCCTCAACCACATCCCGATATTCATAAGTATCATAATCTTCGGCAAACTGGTCGAGGGCAACTGCGAACTGGTGCAGTTCTTCCGGTGTGCCCATTGGGGCCTGCTTTTCATTTACATCAGCCATAGCTTACTCCTTTCCATTCTTATTCTGACGGGGCGGCAGTTCGATT
>JAUNPJ010000021.1:44897-48660 GCA_030536755.1 Eubacteriales bacterium
ATCAGCCATAGCTTACTCCTTTCCATTCTTATTCTGACGGGGCGGCAGTTCGATTTTGTAGTTTACATACTTGTCGCCCGTATCGGCCAGCACCACCACAGCGTCATAGAGGACGCCTTTTTTCTCGCTGAACAGACCTTTCATCTTAATGCGCCCGTTCTTTAAGAGAGCCGCCGCCATGGGCTTGGTCAATTCCTTGTGCTTGGAAGTGAAGAAACGGTCATCCTTCCACATGGAAAACTGGCACTCCCGGTTGGTACAATAGAAGTTCTTTTTCCCCTCCACCACATCAGAGCCGCAGCGGGGACACTTGCCGATGACCTCCCGCTGTTGGAACATGGAAGTGTCCGCTGAAACAGCGTGGTACTGGGCAACCAGATCGGACATCAGCTTTTCGATACCGCCCAGAAAAACGGCGGACTCCTGTTCGCCATGCTCCACAGCTTTCAGTTCCGCTTCCCACTGGGCAGTCAGATGGGCGGACTTGATAGCGTCGGGCAGAACCACGATCAGGTTGAAGCCCTTTTTCGTAGGCAGAAGCTGTCTGCCTTTGCGTTCCAGAAAACCGCCACGCACCAGCTTTTCCAGCACTCCGGCACGGGTGGCAGGCGTACCCAGCCCGGTTCGCTCCACATCGCCAATCTCCGCAAACTCCGCAGCACTGGCGTGTTCCATAGCAGACAGAAGCAGATCTTCGGTAAAGTGCTTGGGCGGACTGGTGGTTCCTTCCTTAGCACAAGCCTTTACCTTTTCAAAGGTCTGCCCGTCCGTAAGGGGCGGCAGCGCCCCGGCGTCCTCCTTGGTGTCGTCCTCCGGTTTCTTTTTCAGCGTGGAAAAGAAAGCCTGTTCCAACGCCTTGAACCCAGCAGAGGTAACGACACGGCCTTTTGCGGTAAAGGAAGTGCCGCCGCACTCCAGCACAGCGGAGGTATCCTCATAGATGTGCTTGGGAGCAACGGCGGTAAGCAGTCTTGCCATGACCAGCGTTAAGATATTACGCTCCCCGGCAGGCAGGGAAGCAAGGTCAGCACTGGCCGCCTGCTTTGTGGGGAGCAGTGCATGGTGGTCGCTGACCTTGCTGCTGTCAATGACACGGGAAATGTCCCGTTCAAAAGACGGAACAGTAAACGACACAATGGACGCCGCCATGTCGCACAGTCCGGGGATACTGTCTTTCATGTCCTCCGTCAGATAATTTGAGTCGGTACGGGGATAGGTCAGAAGTTTCTTTTCATAGAGTGCCTGGGCATAATCCAGCACCTGCTGGGCGGTGTAGCCATAGAGCCGGTTCCCGTCACGCTGGAGGGAAGTCAGGTCATAGAGCTTGGGCGGCTGGGTGGATTTCTGCTTTTTCTCCACCTGTTTGACAACAGCCGCCTGCGTGCTGCAGGCGGCTGAAAGATGGTCGGCGGCTTTGCGGTTCTCACATCGGTCACTGGAAGCGGTAAACTTCCCGCAATCCAGAACCACGGTATAGAACTTTTCTTTCTTAAACTCCGAAATGGCGGCTTCCCGGTCTACCACCAGTGCCAGGGTAGGCGTCATTACACGCCCCACATTCAAGGTTTTTCGGTAAAGGGTGGAAAACAGGCGGGTTCCGGTAATCCCCACCAGCCAGTCGGCCTTTGCTCTGCAAAGAGCAGCTTCATACAGCCGGTCATACTCCGAGCCGGGGCGCAGGGACTGAAAGCCCTCACGAATGGCGCTGTCCTCCATGCTGCTGATCCAGAGCCGTTCAAAGGGTTTCCGGCACCCGGCATGGTCATAGACCAGACGGAAAATCAATTCGCCCTCCCGTCCTGCGTCGGTGGCACACACAAGGCTCTCCACATCCGGGCGGTTCATCAGGGACGCCAGCACTTCGTACTGTTCCTTTTTATCCGGGGCAACGGCATATTTCCACTGCTTCGGAATGATAGGCAGATCCTCGTAGCACCACTTGGAATACTTGGGGTCGTAGCTGTCCGCAGCCGCCAGTCCAATGAGGTGGCCGACACACCAGCTCACCACATATCCGTTTCCCTGTAAATAGCCCTGCCCACGTTCCTTTGCCCCCAGCACCGCCGCAAGGCTCTGGGCAACGCTGGGCTTTTCTGCAATCACTAACTTCATGCAGTTTTCCTCCTTCCATTCATAAGCTCTTTGTAGCAAATCCCCACACAGCGCCGTCCCTGTCCATAGCTACAGCCATAGCAGGGATGATTGGGCGGAAGCGTCGGTTCTGCCGACGCCTGCCGCCCAGTGGGTTTCTGCTTCATCATCTGTTCCAGACTGGGGTTATCAGAAAACAAGGTCATCGTCGCCCTCGATGGGAATATCCTCGTTATCCTCCTCGTAAAGCCTGCGCTGTTCGGCTTCTTCCTCGGCAGTCAAAACATCTTCCGCAGGAGTATCCTCCGCCTGGATGTCATCCTCATTTACTGTAGGTTCCTCCGGCCCTTCAAACTCAAAATCGTCGATGTCCTCGGCGTCGTCCAGCTCATGCTTCGGCTTGTAGACCTTGAAGTAGTAGCCTATGCCGCCAGCCGCCAGTGCAACAATCAGGACAATCAGCATGGTGCTGTTGCTTTTCTTGGCGGGCTGTTCCAGCTCCGTAACAGGAGGTTCCTCACTGGGTTCTTCCGGCTCCTTCGGAGTGGTAGGCTCCGGTTCCACAGGGGCAACGGGTTCCGGGGCAGCGTCTTTCTGCGCCAGTGCCGCAAGGTCGCTTTCCGTCACAGCATTGAGGAAATAGACATTGTTGCCGTCACGCTGTTTGTCAACGACCAGATAAAATACATTCTCATCCGGGGTGGAAATGGTGTAAAACTCCTTACCGTCACTTTCGGTGGCATTGTCCACTACCGTGCCGGTTCCCTCCGGGGTAAAAGGATTGGGTTCCTTGTCTTTATCCTCCACAGGCTTTACCGTAACCGGGTCTTTCTTGGGTTCCTCGGTCTTGGAGGTGGAACCGCCGTTTCCCGTAGGCTTTGTATTCTGTCCGCTGGAAGTGCCAGTGCTGCCGGAACCTGCCTGGGGCTGGGTAATTCCTGTGCTGGGATTGGTAGGCGGAACCTGTGTAGTCGGAGGATAGGTGCCGGAACCGGAGTTTTTATCATCATCCTTTTTCGGCTGCTCATAGTAAGGGTTGGAAAGCTGGGTCATGCGGCTCTTGTTGCCCGCATTGTCCACGGCCTGAATGGTAATCTTTTCGTAGTTGTCAGCGTAGTCCTTCAGACGGATGTCCAGGGTGCCGTTGGTCAGCTTGGAAAAGGAATTGCCGCAGACATAGATTTTATCCACGCCGGACAGGTCATCGTTTGCTTCCACATAAAGCAGTTCGCCCTCAATTCCCGCACGGACGGTCGGGGCTTCCCGGTCAAAGACTTCCACATAGCGGCTCTTGGTATGGGTCTTGCCGTTCTTATCCGTAACTGTCACATAGACCGTGCAGTTTTCGGAGATCTCCAGCCAGACCTTATCGCTGTCCAGAAGATAGTCCGTCAAATCCGTCCAACTGCCGCCGCTGTTGATTTTGGCTTCTACGGTTTCCCAGCCAGTTTCATTCACATCCTTGATACGGATTTCTACATCCGCCTTTCTGGTGTACCAGCCGTCAGGCTCCACAATGGAAATGACAAACTTGGGGTCGAGAACTTCCGGCTCCTTGCCCACGCACTGGGTCAAATTATTCTTGCAGAGCGGACAGTCCGTATTGACTGCGCCAGCGAAACATTTCTCCGTGCAGGTACATTCCACGGGGTCAGTAGGCTGTTCCGGGTCG
>JAUNPJ010000022.1 GCA_030536755.1 Eubacteriales bacterium
ATCGACATGCCTGGGCGGTGGTATCCCTCCCGGGCGAGTGGCGGTCATGTGGAAAGACTCCGGAAATAAGGAACCGAAAACTGTGCCGTTTGAAAGTGTTCCGTTGACCAGGAAAGCGGTGCACATACAACCCTACAAACAGGAATTGAGAAAGGTGCGTATAGCTTCCGGACAGATGCCTGTCCCCTGTCCTAGAGCAGATAATTCTGTACCGATGTGACAGCGCACGCTCCGTCTGCCGCCGCTGTCACAATTTGGCGAAGTGGTTTCGTGCGTACATCCCCGACCGCAAAAATGCCCGGCTCGCTGGTGACGCAGTCCTCACCTGCCACGATGTAATTTCCCTCATCCATTGTGACAAGCCCCTGAAAATCTTCTGAATTCGGGAGAATGCCCACAGCGATAAAGACCCCATCCAGCTTGATATGGCCTGCCTCTTGTGTTTTTACATTTTTGATGCGGATACCTTCGACCTGCCCGTTCCCCTGGATTTCTTCTACGACCGTATCCCAGAGAATCTCCACATTGTCCAGTTCTTTCAGGCGTTTCTGCAGCACCTGTGCGCCGCGGAATTCATCTCTTCGATGAATGACATAGACTTTCTCGCATCCTCTGGCAAGGAAAATCGCATCCTCCAAAGCTACATCACCGCCGCCCACGACGGCCACCGTTCTTCCTGCAAAAAATGCTCCATCACAAGTCGCACAGTAGGAAACGCCCATCCCTGACAGTTCCTCTTCTCCAGGAACTCCGAGGTGTCTATGACGCGCTCCCGTGGCAATGATGACGGATTTTGTCTGATAACATTCATTTTTCGTTTCAATGATAAAATGGTCATCGGCTTTTTTCACTTCCCGAACCTGCCCTCTTTGATGTACAAGCCCCATTTTATCCGCATGATTCTCAAAAGCCTCTGCAAGCTCCATACCGGAAATGCCTGGCAGTCCCGGATAATTGTCCACTTCATACGTGTTGATGACTTGTCCTCCGGTCACGTATCCTTTTTCCAGAAGCAACGTGTTCAACATTGCTCTCTGTGCATAAATTCCTGCCGCCATCCCCGCAGGGCCGGCACCAATAATAATCAGATCGTACATTTTTATCTTCTCCTTTATATCGTAGTATTTTCTAACTTTGCAGTAAATATACTCTACATACCATCGTATTTTATCATTATAGTCTTTTCTTCTGTCCGATTCAACGCATTTTCCGGAGTCTGCATACTCGCGCTCCCTTTGCAATAAAATAATATGAATGAATCTTGAGGAGCTTTTATGAAAATCTCCGGCTATCTCAGACGCTTTTTTCTTCCTCTTATACTAATCTTCTCCTTTCTGGCCGGCTCCGGTGTCGGTCTGCTCTCCCGGCAATATGTCCTGAATGAAGACAGGAAATTCAGCCACTATACACGGCAGATTTTCCTGAGCGAAATCACTTCCAGCACCTTAAATCTTCACTATACACTTGCCCACCCCGAAGATTACGGAATCCGTGCTGCTTCGGTATCTCTGGGCGAAATCAAAACAGAGGATGCGGCCGCCTGCAGTATTTTGGAAAATTATGAGCAGGGAATCCGAAATTTCTCTTACGGAAAACTGTCTGAAGAAAATCAGATTACCTTTGATACACTTCTCCTGTATTTTCATACATTGCAGGAATCAAAAAACTATCCATACATGGAAGAAATACTCAGTCCGAGCCTTGGCGTTCAGGCGCAGCTTCCTATTCTCTTTGCAGAATATACCTTTTACGATAAGCAGGATGTCGAAGACTATCTCGCTCTTCTCTGCCAGACAGACTCCTATTTCCAGTCTATTATCGAATACGAAGAAGAGCGGTCCAGGCGCGGATATTTCATGAACGATGCATGCTTAAACGGCATTCTGAAACAATGCAATGAATTTATCAAACAACCCGAAGCGAATTATCTGCTCAAAACCTTTGAAGATAAAATACAAACTGCTGATTTTCTGTCCCAAAAAGAGAAACAGGATTACATAGAGCAGAATCAGTCTGCGGTCTCAAAACACCTGATTCCTGCTTATCAGCTTCTCATAAAAAATCTGGCACAGCTGCAGGGAACTTGCCAGAACAAAAAAGGACTCTTTTATTTTCCAAATGGAAAGGAATATTATATATATCTTCTGAAAACACAGGTTGGCGTCTATGATTCGCCGGACTCCATCCGCCAGCAGCTTTTTGCCCAACTGGCAGAAGACTACACGGAGATGGGGCAGCTTCTGTCCCAAAAACCTTCTCTTGTATCCGATGCACTTCATAGCACTTATCAAGTAGAAAGTCCGGAAAGTGCTCTGAAAGAACTGCAAAAATCATATTCCTCCGATTTTCCATCATTAAGTGCAGAATATCAAATCAAGTATGTGGATGATTCTCTGGAAGATTTTTTAAGTCCTGCTTTTTATCTGACACCACCAGTCGATACCATGTCACCAAATACCATTTATATCAATCAGGCGAACCGCACCAGCGACCTGGAATTATATACGACGCTCGCACACGAAGGTTTTCCCGGTCATCTGTACCAGACACAATATTTTCATCACTCTGAACCGAATCTGAGTCGGTATCTTCCCAATTTCAGCGGTTACATCGAAGGCTGGGCCACCTATGTAGAACCTTACGCCTACTCCTATGCACAGGAAGATGAGGATCTGACACGTTTTCTGTGGCTGAATCGTTCCATCAATCTATGCCTGTATTCTATGATTGATCTTGGTACACATTACTACGGATGGTCTCTCGAAAACGTCAAACACTATCTGCAGAATTTCGGCATCACCAATGAACAGATTGTCGAACAGATTTACCAGGCAATTCTGGAAAATCCAGTCAACTATATGAAATATTACCTGGGATATCTCAATTTCAAACACTTGCGCGAGGAAATGCAGGCTCTGCAAGGCGATTCCTTTAGTCTGAAAAAATTTCATGAACAGGTACTTTCCATCGGCCCCACCCAGTTTCCTGTATTGCGCAAACACTTGGGTCTTTCTTTCTGATTGAAGTGGGACAGGGGACAGGGGACAGGTCTGTGTCCGGATTTGAAATCCGGACACAGACCTGTCCCCTGTCCCACACCACTCCTTAGTGTTCATACTGTCTGAAAAAACTACTCAGTTTCTTCAATGCATTCGTCAAAACAAGTGTCTCTTCCTGATTCAGATCTTCTAAAACCGCCTCCACCATTTTCTGGTGGAACCGGCGATGATGTTCATAAGCCGCTTTGCCCTTCTCAGACAAAGAAATCAGCACAACTCTTCGGTCTTCCTCGCTGCGCACACGCATCACGTATCCCTTTTTTACCAGGTTATTGATCGCAATCGTCAGTGTTCCCACCGTGACATCAATCAACCTGGCAACGGAAGACATATTTTTTGGCTTCTCGATTCCGATTGCCTCCATAATATGCATGTCATTGACTGATATATCTTTAAACTGTTCTGTAATCAACGCCTTTTCTTCAATATCCCAGATTTCATTAAAAAGATTTACCAGAATGTCGTTGATAGTCTCATAATGGCTCATATTACGACCTCCTCAAACCTTATTATACACGATATATTTTGATATTCAAAGTTGTTTTTCTACATTTCATCAATCCGAAACAATTTTCTTGCATTTTGTCTGGTTACTTCGATCACTTCATCATAATCAATGGCTTTGATCATGGCAATTTCATGCGCAATATATGGGATATTCAAAGAACTGTTGCGCTTACCTCTTTTGGGAACTGGCGCAAGGTAAGGGCTGTCTGTCTCAAGCAGAATCCGATCAAGCGGTGCATACGCCACAACTTCTTTGAGCTTGCGTGCATTGGAAAACGTAACAACTCCGCCAATGCCAAGGTACAAACCCATATCCAGATATTTTCTTGCTTCTTCCACAGCATAAGAAAAACAGTGAATGACACCACCCTCCATCCTGTCCGCCTTCATTTCTTTGAGCACATCATAGGTATCTTTTGCCGCTTCCCGACTATGAACGATAAATGGCATTCTTTCATGCTTTGCAAGCTCCAGCTGTTCACGAAACCAGTGTTTCTGAACAAGATGATTTTCTTTGTCCCAATAATAATCCAGACCAATCTCTCCTATGGCAACTGTCTTCGGATGACGGCAAAGCTTCTGCAATTTTTTTATCACATCCTTATTCATAGCCCCTGCATCATCCGGGTGAACTCCAACAGCCCCATATACAAAAGGATATTTTTCCATCAAAGCAACCGTATTGTCAATATCCTGCACGGCGGCACAGACATTCACAATCGTTTCAATGCCATTTTCCTGCATGCTTCCCAGAAGTTCTTCGCGGTCCTGGTCAAACGCATCGTCATCATAATGGGCATGGCTTTCAAAAATCATGTTTTTTCCTCCAAAATTATCTGCACCGTTATTTTCTGGCACAATTTGATGCCTCTCCTGTCAATATATCAATTCCATGCGCAAGGCTGTCAATGATGTATTCCAGACATTCCCGGACAGCTTTCGGACTTCCCGGAAGATTCACAATCAGAGTCGTCTTACGGATTCCCGCTGCTGCTCTTGTGAGCATCGCGCGCTTGGTAAACTGCATGCTGTACGCGCGCATTGCCTCTGGAATTCCCGGCACACGACGTTCAATCACATCTTCCGTAGCCTCAGGAGTACAGTCTCTTGTTGAAAATCCTGTTCCTCCCGTTGTAAGAATCAATTCTGCCTGATTTTCATCCGCAATCTTTTTCATAGCCTCCGAAAGCATCTTGCGATCATCCGGAAGTATCTGCATAGACACCACCTCATAGCCGTTTGCCTCCACGATTTCCCGAATTGCCGGACCACTCAGGTCTTCTCGTTCTCCACGATATCCGGAATCACTGGACGTAATAATCGCTACTCTTTTCATCAATATTCCTCCTCTCTGGAGCCCTGATAATAGAAATCACCGCTCTTTCCGCCGCTCTTTTTCACAAGATGAACCTGACCGATCTCCATTCCTTTGTCAATCGCCTTACACATATCGTATATGGTAAGAAGAGCTACGGTCGCTCCTGTCAGTGCTTCCATCTCGACACCTGTCTTTCCCTCGGTTTTCACCGTGCAAAGTGCCTTAATCTCTCCGTAATCTTCATCAATCCGAAAATCTACACTGCATTTCTGAAGAATCAGCGTATGACACATCGGAATCAGCTCCGACGTTTTCTTCACTGCCATAATACCAGCTACACGCGCAACTCCAAGTACATCCCCCTTCTTGGACGTTCCGTTCATAATCGCTTCCATAATTTCTTCACAGACATGAATTGTGCCGGTGGCAACTGCCACACGCTCTGTCACGTCCTTGTCAGAAATGTCAACCATGATTGCATTTCCCTCTTCGTCAAAATGATTAAAATTTTGTCTCATATCGTTCCTCTTTTCCTGTAATACCTTTATTATAATCAATTTTTTCAGTCAATACAAGCAAAAAGGGCTCATGCGTCAGGGTTATTACGCATTTTTTGTGCGAAAAAATTTCAAAAGCTGAATAATCGGAAGATTCAAAAGTGCCAGACCATACACAGTCAATAATTGCGTGAGATTCAGCGTCTGAACCTGAAATACTGTATGCATCGCCGGAATCAGCAGCACTCCATTCAGCAGTACAAATCCAACCAAAAATGCACCCTGCAGGAATTTATTATTGAAAAATCCTTTCCGAAACAGCAGCGGTTTTTTGGCTTTGCAATTGTATCCATGCACCAGACGACCCAAACACAAGGAGGCAAATGCCATCGTAGAGGCCAGCAGGCTGCTGCCATCCCGATAGCCAATGTAGAAGGCTGCCATCGTCGTACATCCAATCACAAACCCTTCCACGCCTACGCTGCACAGGAAATCCTTCGTCAAAATCGATTCCTTTGCCGGTCTTGGCTTTTCATCCATCACCTCTCTGCGGTGCGGCTCCAACCCAAGTGCAATTGCCGGCAGACTGTCCGTCAGCAGATTGATAAACAGAAGATGTACCGGAGCAAACGGAAGCGGCAGTGACATCACAGACGCATACAGAACTGCTAAAATACCTGCAAAATTGCCCGACAGCAAAAACTGAATGGAATTTTTGATATTGGCATACACGTTTCTTCCGTTTTCCACCGCTTTCACAATCGTAGCAAAATTGTCATCCGTCAGAACCATGGATGCAGCATCCTTAGATACTTCACTTCCCGTAATTCCCATAGCCACTCCGATATCCGCCTGTTTCAGTGCCGGTGCATCGTTGACTCCATCGCCGGTCATCGCCACAATATTTCCCTTGTCCTGCCATGCCTTTACAATTCTGATCTTATGTTCCGGTGATACGCGAGCATACACGGAAGTATGCTCTACAAACTGCCGGAGTTCTTCGTCGCTCATACTGTCAATCTCAGAACCCTCACAGGCTTCGGACATATCTTTTAAAATACCGATTCTTTTGGCGATAGCTGCCGCCGTGATCTTGTGATCGCCGGTAATCATGACCGGTTTGATTCCTGCACGGATACATTCAGCAACAGCTGCTGCACTTTCCTCCCTCGGCGGATCCATCATGGAAATAAGCCCAAGAAAGACAAATTCCTGTTCATCCTCCAATGTAATCTGTCTGGATGATTCAAATTTTCGATAGGCAATTGCCAATACACGAAGACCGTTTCTGGAAAATTCGCGGTTCATTTCCTCTATCTCTCTTCGGTCAATATCCGTAATCGGCCGAATCGCGCCTTTATCCTGAATATAAAGAGTTTTCGGGAGCAATGCATCCACCGCTCCTTTGGTAATCATCGTATAGCCATCCTTCAACTCATGGAACGTAGACATCAGCTTTCTGTCACTGTCAAACGGAAGCTCACTGATTCGTGGATATACATTTCGCACTCTCTGGGCCGGAACACCAAGCTGATCACTGAGATTGATCAATGCTGTTTCTGTCGGATCACCAATTTCCACTCCATCAATATTCGAAGAATCGTTACAGAGAATACTGCAGCGCATCAACTGCTTGTGAAGTGGATTGGACGGATTAATTTTTGCTGCCGGAATACGCTCTCCCTCTGCAAAATAATCTTCGACGGTCATTCTATTCTGTGTCAGCGTTCCTGTCTTGTCAGAACAGATCACCGATACACTTCCCAATCCTTCTACCGCCTGCAATTTTCGAATGATCGCACCTTCCTTTGCCATCTTCTGCGTTCCAAACGAGAGCACAATCGTTACAATCGAACTTAATGCCTCCGGAATAGCTGCCACCGCCAATGCCACTGCAAACAAAAAGGCCTGTGTCGGACTCTCTCCTCTGAATACGCTGAGTCCAAACAAAAGTCCGCAGAAAATAAGAATAATCATCGACAGCTTCTTTCCAAACTGATCGAGATTTACCTGCAGAGGCGTTTTCTTTTCTTCCGCCGCTTTCAGCAGAGAAGCAATCTTTCCCACTTCCGTGTTCATCCCCACTTCTGTTACAAGAAATGTACCGCGTCCGTAAGTCAGAAAGCTTCCGGAGTACACCATATTTGTCCTGTCTCCCAAAGGTACCTCTCCGGCAATGGCTTCTGTCGTCTTCTCCACGCCAAGACTTTCCCCCGTCAGAGCACTCTCATCCACTTTCATACTGGCATTTTCAATAATTCTTCCGTCTGCCGGAATATAATCCCCGGCTTCCAGGTGTACCTCATCACCTACCGTCACTTCACGGCTTGGAATTTCCACAATCTGTCCGTCGCGAAGCACCTTCGCAACAGGCGCCGACAGCTCTTTCAGACTGTTCAATGAGTGCTCTGCTTTCACAGTCTGTACTGTGCCGAGAATGGCATTGATTGTAATGACAACCAGAATCACTGCCATACTCTCCACATCATCCAGAAATCCGGATACCACAGCCGCGATAATCAGAATAATCACAAGAAAATCCTTAAACTGCTCCAGAAAAATAACAGGAATACTTTTTTTCTTTCCCTCTACCAGTTCATTCATGCCATACTTTTTCTGATTCGCTTCCACCTGCGTTTTCGTCAGAGGTTCCATAGAACCATTGACTTCCTGACGTACCTGCTCCATCGTTTCATTGTAATACGCTTTCATCAACATCCCTCCTGATCTTTTTGTTTTTAGTATGCAAAAAAGCGAGGCTTTTATTGCATACCAATCATGCAATAAAAGTCTCGCTGTTTCATTACGACACGGATGGTCAGCGGCCATCGAGATTGACGACATCGCAAACATTCTGTTAGGACAGATGCCAGCTACTCCCTTTTATTAAATAACACTATAAGCAAAGAATTCTTCTTTGTCAACTTCTATTTTTTATTTCAATGATGTTGTCACAATCCTGATAACCTTCCGGTCTTCGATTCGTCAGGATCACTGCATCATGCAGCGCAGCAAACGTCACAGAACTGACATGATCAAATTTTGAAGCATCACTCAATATGTATCCTTTTCGGCACTGTCCAAGCGCAGTCTTCTTGATCAGAGCCTCATTGGCATCCGGCGTTGTAAAGCCTGCCTTTTTGGTAATGCCATTCGTTCCGAAGAACCCTTTTGTAAAATGGTATTGATACAGAACTTCCATAGCCTGATTTCCTACAACGGCCTCCGTGGAACTCTTTAGTTCTCCACCAACCAAAAACACTTTTATACCATAGGCAGCCAGCTTCTGTGCATGCGCCACAGCATTCGTCACAAAAGTCGCCTTCTTTCCGATAAGACAATCCAGCATATAACCAGTCGTTGTTCCTGCATCAAGATACACAAAATCATCTGTCTCAATCAATGAAGCCGCATATCGGGCGATCAACCTTTTCTCTTCTTTATTTACCGCAATCTTCTGTGCAACAGTGGGTTCCTGCGGTGTAAAAGTATTCTCAGCAGCCACGGCTCCTCCAAATACCTTCACCAGCTTTCCCGCATTATGAAGGGCTGTAATATCTCTGCGCACAGTAGATTCGGAAGTGTGAAGCAGTTCCTTTGCCTCAGATACAGTAATACTTTTTTTCTGCTTCAGAAGTTCTAATATCAGTTCATAACGCTGCTCTGTTAACATGGCAGCACCTCCAAGATCTATTTATTCTGCTTTTCTCTTCTTGTAATCTGTTACATTTGTCTCCAGCACAATTTTACGGATTGGTAAAATACTTCCCGGAGAAACAGACAATTCATCAATACCCATGGCAAGGAATTCCTGAGTAAGTGTGGTGTCCGCACCAAGTTCTCCACAAATACCTGCCCAGATACCAGCCTTATGTGCATTTTCTGCTACCATAGCTATCATACGCAGAACCGCCGGATGATGTGCATCGTAAAACTCATCCAGTTTTGTATTCTGACGGTCAATTGCAAGGGTGTATTGTGTCAAATCGTTCGTTCCGACACTGAAAAAGTCCACCTCTTTTGCCAGCTCGTCGCTGACCATTGCAGCTGCAGGAGTCTCAATCATAATTCCCTGCTCCGGTATAGCAAATTCAATTCCCTGTTCCGTCAGCTCTGCCTTTACTTCCTCTACGATTTCTTTAATTCTGTGCACTTCTTTCACACTGGTAATCATAGGATACATAATCGCAAGCTTTCCATAAGCACTGGCACGGAACAGCGCACGAAGCTGTGTCTTAAATATTTCAGGACGTGTCAGACAAATACGGATTGCACGGTATCCCAAAGCAGGATTTTCCTCATGCTCCATATTAAAATAATCACACTGCTTATCTGCACCGATATCCAAAGTACGGATGATGACACGCTTACCTGCCATGGTCTCAGCAACCGTCTTATAAATCTGGAACTGCTCTTCCTCAGTCGGATAATCTTCTCTCTCCAGATAAATAAATTCACTTCTGAAAAGTCCAATTCCTCCGGCATCATTCTGAATCACAGTTGCCAGATCTTTAATATTGCCAATGTTCGCATACAGCATTACTTTCTGGCCATCCAGAGTAATATTTTCTTTACCCTTTAAGGTCTGAAGGAGCTGTTTTTTCTCCAGATCTTCCTGCTGTTTTGCTTTCATTTCCGTTAAAATATTTTCATCAGGATCCACATAAATTTTTCCATTAAAGCCGTCTACAATTCCCAGTTTACCGTCCACAGAGGCGTCAAGGGGAAGCGCCTCTGTTCCGATAAGAGCCGGAATCGCCATTGTTCTGGCAAGAATCGCTGTATGGGAATTCAATGATCCATGGACTGTCACAAAGGACAGAACCATGTCTTTGTCGAGCTGTACAGTCTCAGACGGCGCAAGGTCATCCGCTACAATGATAACCGGTTCATTCGTATCGACCTTGTTACTGTCAGCTCCATGGAGAATTGCCAGCAGACGTTCAGAAATATCTTTTACATCGGCTGCACGTTCTTTCATGTAGTCATCATCCATAGATGCAAACATCTGAGCAAAATTGTCTGCTGTAGCAGCCACCGCATATTCTGCATTTACCATCTGGGTGCGAATAATATTTTCTACAGATTCATTGTAGTCATCGTCATCAAGCATCATCTGATGGATTTCAAAAATAGCCGCATTGGCTTCTCCAACCTCTTTTAAAGCCTTATCATACAGCTTTTGGAGCTGCTCAACGGCAGCATCCTTCGCAACTGCATAACGCTCCATTTCCGCATCTGCATCTGCAATCTTTACTCGCTTTACCTGCTGCTCCCCCTTCTGGTAAACACTGATCTTTCCTATGGCGATACCGCCAAATACACTTTTTCCATTATAAACCTGCATGGCACTCTTCCCCTTATATTACAGATTTTCCTGCATAAATTTGCTTACTGCCTCGCATGCTGCCTCTTCATCAGCACCATCAAAGCTAAATGTTACTTCATTGTCTTTTTTTACTCCAAGACCCATAACACCAAAGATTTTCTTACAGTCTACAGCTTTTCCGTCTTTTGCGATTTTCACACCACACTCAAAACTTTTTACCAGTTTAACCAGTTCTCCTGCCGGACGAGCGTGAATTCCCTCTGCATCTGTGATTACATACTTAAATTCTTTCATTTTGTTTTCCTCCATTTTTTATTGTTTACTTGTTACTGCTCTACTTTTTTCTTCAGGATACCAAGAAGCACTGCGGAAATAACCGTTCCTGCCACAAGTGCTACCACATACATCATTGCATTACCCACTACAGGGAATACGAAAATTCCACCGTGAGGAGCCATAAGTGTACAGTTAAATGCCATAGATAATGCACCCGCTGCTGCAGATCCAATAATACAGGATGGAAGCACATGAATCGGATCAGATGCAGCAAAAGGAATCGCACCTTCTGTAATAAATGCAAGTCCCATAATGAAGTTCGTAGGGCCTGTCTCTCTCTGCTCTTTTGTAAATTTGTCTTTGAACAGCAGTGTTGCAAGAGCAATCGCACATGGAGGTGTCATTCCTCCAATCATAACTGCTGCCATGATATCATAATTTCCTGCGGCAATAGCAGCTGTTCCAAATACGTAAGCAGCCTTATTGAAAGGACCTCCCATATCAATCGCCATCATGCCGCCAAGAATCATTCCTAAGATTATTTTACTAGAGCCGCCCATTCCAGTCAAGGCATTATTCAATCCAGTGTTAATACCACCCATAATCGGCTCTACGATAAATGTCATGAACAGTCCCATAATCAGGATACCCACAACCGGATAAATTAATACCGGAGCAATTTTCTCAATCGCCTGCGGCAGTTTGTCACAGACCTTACGAAGAAGAACAATGATATATCCTGCTACAAAACCAGCTACCAGTGCACCGAGGAAACCGGATTTTCCATTGGCAGCCATCATACCACCGACAAAACCAATAGCAAGTGCCGGTCTGTCGCCAATTGCCATAGCAATGAATCCAGCCAGTACAGGAAGCATAAATCCAAATGCAGTTCCACCGATTCCCTTAAGCAATGCAGCTACCGGAGTAATCGTACCAAAATTTGCTCTCTGGTCAGCAGGAAGGGAATTTAAATCAACACTTAATCCGTCAATCAGGAATGCAAGAGCAATCAGAATACCACCACCAACGACAAAAGGAAGCATGTGAGATACACCGTTCATCAACTGTGTGTAAATCTGATGACCTTTTCCGCCGCCTGTTTTTGTGCTGCTGGTCTGACGTCCGTTCGCTGCATGATAAACAGGTACATCACCTGTCATGGCACGTGCCACCAGCTGATCCGCTTTACTGATACCGTCTGATACCTGGCATTCAATCAGCTTCTTGCCGTCAAAACGATCCATCGGAACCTGTGCGTCAGCCGCAACAATAATGCAGTCTGCCTCATCAATCTCTTTGTCTGTCAGCACATTTTTTGCTCCGCCAGAACCTCTTGTCTCAATTTTTACGAAACATCCTTTTGCTTTTGCTGCCTTCTCAATTCCTTCTGCAGCCATATAAGTATGTGCAATTCCAGTCGGGCAGGAAGTAACTGCCAGAATTTTAAACTGTCCTGCCTCAGCTGTTCCTGTGTCTGCCAGACGCTCATCAATGTCACTTTTTTCATCGTCAGCCTTGTCAACGATTTCCATAAATTCATCTACAGATTTTGCATTGCGCAGCGCCTCTGAAAATTCTTCATCCATCAACAATACAGATAATTTACTGAGTACATCCAAATGAACATTATCTTCTGTATTTGGTGCTGCAATCAAAAACATCAGTGTGACAGGCTCACCATCCAGTGAATCAAAATCTACACCGTTTTTGATTACCATTGCTGCCAGTCCCGGTTTATTTACCGCATCACATTTTCCATGAGGAATGGCAATTCCCTCACCGATTCCTGTAGTACTTTCCTCTTCTCTGGCATATACCTGTTTTCTGTAAGCTTCCTGATCATTAATCTTACCGCTTTTTGTCATAAGGGCCACGATCTGATCCAGCGCTTCATTTTTACTGCGCGGAGCCGCATTCAATGAAATACTGCGCTTATCCAGTAAGTCTGTGATTCTCATTATATCTCCTCCTCAATAATACTTTGGTATACAGTTTCAATCTCCTGCTTCGTTGCCAGATTTTCCGAAAAAGCACTGGCACTGCCTGATGCCAATCCCATGTGGAAGGCATATTCATAATCCTGCTTCTGCATCCAGCCTGCCATAAATCCTGCAACCATGGAATCACCTGCTCCCACACCGTTGACCAGCGTTCCCTTCGGTGCCGGAGACTGGTAGACTTCTCCGTTTTCTGCAACCAGAACTGCACCCTGACCGGCCATGGATACCAGTACATTTCTGGCTCCTTTTTCCTGCATTTTTCTGGCATAAGGAATGACATCCTCTCTTGTTTTCAGTTCCACCTGGAAAATTTCACCCAGTTCATGATTGTTTGGTTTAATCAAGAATGGATGATACTGCAAAACATTCATCAGCAGATCCTTTGTCGCATCCACCACAATGCGAATCCCTCTTCCCTGCAGCTTCTCCATGATACTACTGTAAATATCATCCGGCATGGATGACGGGATACTTCCGGCAAGAATCAGAACATCGCCCTGCTGAAGCTTCTGAAGCTTGTCCATCAACACCGCAACCTTCTCAGCACTGATGTGCGGACCACAGCCATTAATCTCCGTTCCGTCGATAGACTTTAACTTCAGGTTAATCCGGGATATTCCCTCTTCGATCTGAATGAAATCAGAGATCACTCCCATCTCTTCCAGTCTTCGGACAATTTCATCCCCTGTGAATCCTGCAACAAAACCAAGAGCTGTACTCTCAATTCCCAGATTCATCAGCACGGTAGAGACATTGGTTCCCTTACCACCTGGAAGAATCAGCTCAGAACTTGTACGGTTCGTCAAGCCCAGTCTGAAGTCTTCAACAGAAACGATGTAATCCAATGATGGATTAAACGTTACCGTATAAATCATTTTCTTCCCTCCCTGTTTCTTTTGTAATTGTATTATAACGCCAAATTCATTTAAAATCAATCATACTATTCCACAAATATGACGGTCGATTTTGATTGAATTTGCACAAAATATGTTTTATCGTTCATATTCATTTACTATCTTTCAATTTCACTCAAAAAAAAGCTGTTGCAGTATTTCAGTGATTATCTGAAAATTCTACAACAGCTTTTTATTGCATCACTTATCATCTCATGTGGACAATAAGTATTCTTTTATTCTGTTTTTGATTACATTTAGCAGATTTCTGCTCCTGCAGGCATATCTTTCTCCGGTTTTACAAGCGCAAGGTTTCCTTCTGCATCCTCTGCACACAAAATCATTCCTTCAGAAAGAACTCCCGCAAGCTTCGCAGGTTTCAGATTCACAAGAACCATCACCTTCTTGCCTACCATCTCTTCCGGTTTGTAATGTTTGGCAATTCCGGATACAATCTGTCTTACCTGGCTTCCGATGCGAACCTGAGAGCAAAGCAGCTTTTTAGACTTCGGTACCTTCTCACATTTGATGATCTCTCCTACCTGGAACTGCAGTTTTTCAAAATCATCAAACGTAATCTCTTCTTTTGCTTCAATATCAATCACAGGTTCCTGCGGCGCTTCCTCTTCTTCCTTTACAGGCGGATGCAGTTCTTCCACTTTTTTCAGAACATCTTCCACTTTCAGACGTGCAAACAGAATTTCCGGCGCATCTGTTACTTTTGTGCCGGACTCATAAAGTCCAAATGTATGAAGAGTATCAAAATCTCTCTTCTTCGCATTCAACTGTTTCAGGATGCGCTCTGTTGTCTCAGGCATGAATGGCTCGAGCATAGAAGCTCCCATGCTGATTCCCTCTACCAGATTGTACATAACAGTCGCAAGCCGGTCTTTCTTATCCTCATCTTTGGCAAGTGCCCATGGCATTGTCTCATCAATGTATTTATTCAGACGTTTGAACAGCGCGAAGATTTCTGTCATAGCATCTGCCACACGCAGATCTTTCATCTTGGCTTCCACTTTGTCAATCGCTGCAGTAGCCACAGCTTTCAGGTCATCATCAACCGACTCACATACATTTTTATTTGTCACTACACCGTCAAAATACTTATTGGACATGGAGATGGTACGGTTTACAAGGTTACCCAGTGTGTTGGCAAGCTCAGAATTCATACGTTCCACCATCAGCTCCCATGTGATCACGCCATCGTTCTCAAACGGCATCTCATGAAGCACGAAATAACGGACAGCATCTACGCCAAAGAAATCTACCAGCTCATCCGCATACAGCACATTTCCTTTGGATTTGCTCATCTTGCCGTCACCCTGCAGAAGCCACGGATGACCAAATACCTGCTTCGGAAGCGGAAGATCCAGTGCCATCAAAAAGATTGGCCAGTAAATGGTATGGAAACGGATGATATCCTTTCCAATCAGGTGAAGATCAGCCGGCCAGTTCTTTTTAAACAGATCAGAACTCTCTCCGTCACACTCATATCCGATACCGGTAATATAGTTGGTAAGTGCATCCAGCCATACATAAACAACGTGCTTTGGATCAAAATCTACCGGAATTCCCCATTTGAAAGAAGTTCTGGATACACACAGATCCTGCAGGCCCGGAAGAAGGAAGTTGTTCATCATCTCATTCTTTCTGGATACCGGCTGAATAAACTCCGGATGTTCATTGATATACGCAATCAATCTGTCTGCATATTTGCTCATTCTAAAGAAGTATGCTTCTTCTTTCGCAGGTTTTACTTCACGACCACAATCCGGACATTTTCCGTCTACAAGCTGTGATTCTGTCCAGAAGGACTCACAAGGTGTACAGTACAATCCCTCATAAGAGCTCTTATAGATATCTCCTTGATCATAAAGTTTTTTGAAAATTTTCTGTACCTGCTTCTCATGATCTTCGTCCGTTGTTCGAATGAATTTATCATAGGAAGTATTCATCAAATCCCAGATTCTGTGAATTTCACCGGATACATTGTCTACGAATTCCTTCGGTGTAATTCCAGCTTCCTGTGCTTTTAATTCGATCTTCTGTCCGTGCTCATCGGTTCCTGTCTGGAAAAACACATCATATCCCTGCAGTCTTTTGAATCTTGCAATACTGTCTGCCAGAACGATCTCATAAGTATTGCCGATATGCGGCTTACCAGATGTGTAAGCGATGGCTGTTGTAATATAATACTTTCCCTTATTCTCCATCTCTCTTCTCCTTCTTTATATTTAGAAAATAAAAAACGTCCTCCCTTATAATTAAGAAAAGACGAGAGTTTTCATATGACAGTAGAATAGCATAATTTTGATTTTTTGTAAAGGCTTAGAAGAATTGCACGCCCCAATTTCTACATAAAAAGGCATGTCGGATTACTCCAACATGCCCTTAAAATTCTCTATTCTGACCGCTTCTTAGCCGAAGTATCTCTTTAACAGACCAGCAAATGCTTTTCCGTGACGAGCCTCGTCTCTTGCCATCTCATGAACTGTGTCATGGATTGCATCCAGGTTCGCAGCTTTTGCACGTTTAGCCAGATCTGTTTTACCAGCTGTAGCTCCGTTCTCAGCCTCTACTCTCATCTGCAGGTTTTTCTTTGTGCTGTCTGTTACAACTTCGCCAAGTAACTCAGCGAATTTTGCTGCATGCTCAGCTTCTTCATAAGCAGCTTTCTCCCAGTATAAACCGATCTCTGGATATCCTTCTCTATGAGCAACGCGAGCCATAGCCAGGTACATACCTACTTCTGAACACTCACCTTCAAAGTTTGCTCTTAAGTCAGCTTTGATATCTTCCGGAACATCACTTGCAACACCAACTACGTGCTCAGCTGCCCATGTCATTTCGCCTTCCTGTTTTACGAATTTTTCTGCAGGAGCTTTACAGATTGGACATGCCTCTGGAGCTGCCTCGCCTTCATAAACATAACCGCATACGCTACATACAAATTTTGCCATTGTTTTGTTCTCCTTTTCTTTATAATAAATAATTTTATTTTGTTCCTCGTTAGTAACTAATAATAGTAACTTTTACTGATATTAATATACCACACTGTTTTTTGCTTGTCAAGGCATTTCGTTTTCTTTCTCTACTTTTTTCATACAATTTACACAAAGTCCATAAAAATTTGTAATATGCCCTTCTATTTTTCCCGAAAAAGTCAACGCTGCTTTTTGATCAAGCTCACTGTCTTCCTCTATATCCAGGTCGATCACACTATGACAGTTTCTACAGATAAAATGGTTATGAGGACTTGTTCTGGCATCATAACGATCGGGTCCGTTACTTACAGTCACTTTCGTAATCTCACCGATGTCTGCCAGAAGTGACAGATTTCTATATACTGTTCCAAGACTGATATTGGGAAATACCACTCTGAGATTCTCATACACAGTATCGGCAGATGGATGGTCATAGCGTGAGTTTAAAAACTCTTTGATTGCCTCTCTCTGTCGGCTGTATTTTAATGCTGCCATCTTTCCTCCTTTCAATAACAATAATTGTTACTGAAACCACTATATCATATTGTACCGTTTTTGTCAAGTATGGCAAATCTGCTATTCTGCTGTTCCATCGGATACAGTTTCTTCTTCTGCTGCCGCATCATCTTCCGTCTCATCTGTGTCAGCCTGTTTAAAAGAATACTTATCGTTATCCGTTACCTTCAACGTTTTCAGGACCTTTTTATTCTGAGTTATCTCAGAATCTTCGCGCCATTTCCCTGTTGTCTCATCATACAAATCCTGCTGTCTGTCATTGATAATCATCTTCTTCTCATCTTCCGTTGCATCCTTATCAAATGCCGCATCCAAACGAACTACATAATATGCACCGTCAGCTTCTACCAGATTGCTGGCTACCTCTCCGTCTGTCAGATTTTTGACTATATCGCGCACCTCCTGCGGTACTGCTGTACTGTCCTCTTCCTCTGCAGAAGAACTGGTTGCAAAATGAGTCGTTGTCGCACTGAGATCTTCATCTACACCTTTTGCGATTGCATCCATATCCGCATCTGCTGTAGCCATCACTTCATCCAGAACCTGCTGTGCCGTCGTCTTTGCATCTGTTTTCGTTTCTTCAGAGTCATCCTGCTCTTCCTCACTGTCAGCTACTTTTACGAAAGTAACCCCTGTCTGGGCAGCCTCATCATCCGAAACCTCGGTATCTGCCTCCGCAGTGATCGGATCATACATTTTTTCTTTATAATAAGATAATTCCAGCACTTCCTCAACCATATCCTGATTCACACCCAAATAGGTAAGTGTTTCCTCATCGTTTGCTTTTATAAACTTTTCTGCAGCTTTCTCAATCTTCTCTTTTTCCTCATCGGAAACCGTCACATCATAATCAGCCGCGTGCTGACGCAGGATGACCATATCCTCCATCTGTTCCATGACATCGCTCAAAGTCTGTTCACCGTAGGTCTCTCCGCTCTCTTCATCCGCCACCTGACTCCAGATTCCTGCAGAGCCTCCAAAATACATCTCATACATCTGAGCTGTCTGCGCCTGCTGATAACGCAGCATAAAGTTTACAGTTCCAAGTTTTATGTCCTCATCATTTACGGTAGATACCGTTTTATTTCCATCAATATTTTTTGAACAGCCTGTCATACTTACCGCCGCCAGTGTTGTGGCAACGGCACAAATGGCTGCCTTTTTTAAATAGTTTTTCATTTCTTCCTCCTCTAATGCGTTCATACTTTTGAGTATAAACTTTTTTCTTTTTTCGGGCAAGGTTTCTATTCAAATTTCAGAAATTCTTCACATTTGTATTACTCTTCTACCAAGAGCAGAATTTTTTCCAACAATTCCCGAATAGAATCCAGTTTTTTCCTGTCAATCTGAAACAGAAAATATGGATTTGCTTCTACTTTAAAGTCCAGCTGTCGATTGTATTCCGTCAACAATGGAGGTATGCCAGCCGGATTCACTTTGGCCCGCTCATACATCGTCATTTTCACCGTATTTCCGCGCTGCTTTACTTCTATCATATAAGCTTTATGTGCCAGCGCCTTCAGATTTGCAATAAACAGAAGATTCATGACTGCCTTTGGCGGCTCTCCAAAACGATCCAGAAGCTCTTCCAGCATATCTTCGTATTCTTCCTGATTCTCAATTCCCGCAATTCTTTTATAAATATCCAGCTTCTGCATCTCATTGGCAATATAACGCTCCGGAATAAACGCATCAATATCCAGATCAATGGTCGTCTCAAAATCCTCCATCTGCGGGATTCCTTTTGCTTCCTTGACAGCCTCGCTGAGCATTTTGCAATACAGATCATATCCTACGGATTCCATATGTCCATGCTGCTCAGCTCCCAGAAGGTTACCCGCTCCGCGAATCTCCAGATCTCTCATGGCAATCTTGAATCCGCTTCCAAGCTGCGTAAATTCCCGAATAGCAGACAAACGTTTCTCTGCTGTCTCCTGCAGCAATTTGTCCCTCCGATACATCAAAAAGGCGTAGGCAAGACGATTGGAACGTCCGATTCTTCCTCTCAGCTGATATAACTGAGAAAGTCCATAACGGTCCGCATCATGAATGATCATCGTATTCGCATTGGAAATATCCAGCCCCGTCTCAATGATCGTAGTCGATACCAGCACATCAATGTCTCCATTAATAAAATCAAACATAATCCGCTCGAGCTGGCGTTCATTCATCTGGCCATGCGCATACGAAACGACCGCATCCGGAACCAGCTGCTGCACTTTTCCAGCCACATCTGCAATATCATTGACCCGGTTGTACACATAGTAGACCTGACCGCCTCTGTTCAGCTCTCTCGTAATCGCCTCGCGCACCGTCTCCTCATCATATTCCATCACATAAGTCTGAATCGGCATACGATCCATCGGCGGCTCTTCCAAAACACTCATATCGCGGATACCGATCAGACTCATATGAAGAGTACGCGGAATCGGTGTAGCCGTCAGTGTCAGAACATCCACATTCTTTTTTAATTTTTTGATTTTTTCCTTGTGTGTGACACCAAAACGCTGTTCCTCATCAATGATCAGCATACCCAAATCCTTGAATTTTACATCCTCCGATAAAATACGATGTGTTCCGATCACAATATCCACCAGACCTTTTTTCAGATCCTGCACCGTCTTCTTCTGCTCTGTCGAAGAACGAAAACGGCACAAAAGATCCACACGCACAGGGAAATCCTTCATTCGCTGAGCAAACGTGTTGTAGTGCTGCTGCGCCAGAATGGTCGTCGGCACAAGATAGGCCACCTGTTTCCCTTCCTGAATTGCCTTGAACGCGGCACGGATCGCAATTTCTGTCTTTCCGTATCCAACATCTCCGCAAATCAGGCGATCCATGATCTTGTGGCTTTCCATGTCTCTCTTCGTATCCTCAATGGCCTGAAGCTGGTCTTCTGTCTCCTCATAAGGAAACATTTCTTCAAATTCCTTCTGCCAGACGGTATCCGGCTCGTAGGCATAGCCATCCGTTTCCTGACGGGCAGCGTACAATTCCACCAGATCTCTGGCAATATTTTTCACAGCCCCCTTCACCCTGGACTTCGTTCTATGCCACTCCTGTCCTCCCAGCCGATTCAGCTTCTGACGTTTGGCATCCGCCCCTGCATATTTCTGCAGTGTGTCAAGCTGTGTAGCCAGAATATAAAGATTGCTGCCGCCGCTGTACTCAATCTTAATATAATCTTTGACGACCTTGTCCACCTCTACCTTTTCGATGCCCCGGTAAATTCCGAGTCCATGATTTTCATGAACCACATAATCTCCGACAGACAACTCCGCAAAATCCTGAATTTTCTGTCCGGAATACTGGCGGCGTTTTTTCTTTTTTCGCTGTTCATGTCCGAAAATATCCGACTCGGTAATAACCACAAACTTAATCATCGGATATTCAAAACCTTTGCGGGCATGTCCGTATACCACCATAATCTCTCCCGGCTGGATCAGACGGTTTTCGTCCTCCGTATAAAATGCATTCAAATCATTATCGCGCAGGTCCTCTGCCAGACGTGCCGCTCTGGTTCTGGATCCAGACATGAGAACTACCTGATATTTTTTTCTCTTCCATACGGCCAGATCTTTTACCAGAAGATCAAAGCTGTTGTTATAAGAGCTGACCGACTGTACCGTCAAATCATATTTTTCTATGATTTTCCATTCCTTTGGACTCTGCTCAATCGTACAAAGAGCCGCACAGGGACGACTGTTGAGTTTCTTACAAATTTCTTTGTAATCACAAAGCATATCTTCTGTCAGATCACAGTATCCACGTGCCTCCCGATTGTACATACTTTCCCGAAATTCCTGTTCAATCTGCGTGGCAGCCTCTGTCAGACGATTTGGCTCATCAAGATAGATGATTGTCTCCTTTTCCGAAAAATAATCCAGAAACGAAACCCTGCCGTTTTCCTCTTCTTTCTCAGCAGCAGGATAAATGGTAATTTGTTCCAGATTCTCCAGAGAACGCTGGCTTTCCACATCAAAACTGCGGATTGAATCGATTTCATCTCCCCACAATTCCACACGGACAGGATTTTCCTCTGTCAAAGGGTAAATATCAACAATATCTCCGCGCACGGCAAATTGCCCAGACATTTCTACCTGGGCTACCCGCTCGTATCCTGAAGATACCAGATCTTTTTTTAATTGTTCCAAATCAATGACTGCAGCACTTTGCAGACAACTCAGGCTGGCTTTTATCCGCTCCAGTGGTCTTAGATAATCCATACAACCATTGATACTGGTAAAGACAACCGGCTGTTTTCCTTCCAATAAAGCCTTTACCACCTGCATCCTCTGCCTGATCAGAAGATTTCCATGAATATCCGTCCGATAAAAAAGCAAATCCTTGCCTGGATACAGCATGGCTGATTTTGAATAGAAGCGGTAATCCTCATACAAATCTCTGGCTTTCTGATCATCTGCAGCAATGATCAGCTGGCTTTTGGAACACTGGGAGAGTCCATACAGCAAATGTGCCTTCTGCGAATCCATGCACCCGGAAATCTGCACAATTCCCTGTCTTTTTCCCAGTTTTCCTGAAAGCTCCTCAAACTCTGCCATCTTCCGCAGCGGCTGGATAAATGCTTTCATTTCTGTCTATCCTCTCTATTCTTTTCTGTTATATTCATTCATTGCGGCATCCGGGCCCTCTTCCACGATCATGGCTACAGCCTTTGATGCTCTTACAATCGCCTCATCAATGTGCTTCCTCTCTTCGCCGGAAAATCGTCCCAGAACATAATCAGCCAGATCCCAGCCTTTCGGTTTGGCTCCCACACCAACTTTTACTCTTGTAAAATTCTGTGTTCCAAGTTTTTGAATAATATCTTTCATGCCATTATGGCCTCCGGCACTTCCCTTTTTGCGAATGCGAAGCTGACCGGGTTCCAGATCAATGTCATCGTAGACGACGATCAATTCTGATTCCGGATCAATTTTAAAATAATCCACCATTGCGCGGATGGGACCTCCGCTTAAATTCATAAAAGACAAAGGTTTTACAAGGATTACTTTTTCACTGCCAATTCTTCCTTTGCCATACATAGCATCAAACTTTACTCCGGATCCCGGAACATTATATTCCTCTACCAGTTCATCTATGACATCAAAGCCCATGTTATGTCTTGTTTTCTCGTATTTGCTTCCCGGATTTCCCAATCCCGCAATTATATACATATTGTAATCTCCTGTTTTCTTCTATAATAATTATATTAACTGAAATAAACCATCTCTTCTTCCAGAGGTTCACAGATTTCCACTTTCTCAGCATGAATTACCGGACCATATCCATGATAGGCTGCCTGTTTTTCCACAGCAATCGTACCCGTCACCTCTACCCAGTCATCAGACTTTAACTTGGAAGCATAAGGGCTCTTGCAGATATAGCCGATAAACGTCGTATCATCTGCACAGCAGGTCATCGCAATTCTTCCAGGTACAAAACACTTGGAATTCATACCGGTCGGCTTCAATACTCTACCCTTAAACTTTACTGTTTTTCCTTCATATTTATCCGGATGATCGAGCGCATCCACATACCAGATTCCATAATCCTCCGGCAAAATATCAATCACCGGTGCATCCAGATCAAAAGGAAGCGACTCTGCAAAAACATCAATTTCTCCCTCTTCATCCTCAAAAATAATTTCTGAGCTCTGGTTGACCACTTTAATGCTTCTTCGATATGCGGCAAGCGGATCGCTCTCCTTGCACCGATTAAACAGCACCAGCTCCGCATGACGTACCATCTCCATAAACAGAGACTTCATATTATTCATATACATCTGGAAGGTACTTCCATCTACCGTTGTGATATGCTGTACGATTCCCCATCCGGAAGGAAGATGCATCTCCTCAAAACGTTTTACAGACCACATACCATTGTACTCAATCAGCACACGTCCCGGATTGTGCGCAATCTCCAATGCCATCAGATATTCCGGTGTCAGGTCTTCTTCATTTTCCACCACTTCCACTACAGTATTGCACGCTTTCAGGCTATCCGGATCGTACTCCTCCTCACCTTCCTCACACAAAATCAACAATGTTTTCTCAGGAATCGCAAAATAATCCTGCTCTATGGTAAATCTCAAAAAACTGGTCTTTCCGCTCTCCAGAAAACCTGTCATAAGATATATGGGAACTCTTACTTCTTCTTCCTGCATCGTCTCACACTCCTATATCTTTCTTTAAGCATTTACGCCAAACAATTTTGCAAGCTTCTGCTCCTGAAGTTTCGAACCAATGACACAGATTCTTCCTGTGTAATCCGGTTCTCCGTTTCGCACGTCATCTTCTCCCGGAACCATATCAAAATAAATCCACTGTCCGTCAGCGCCCTCTACCATTCCTTTGCTTCTCAGGATCACACCATACTCTTCGCTCTCAGACAAAGTATCCAGAATATTCTCAATCTGCTCTTTTGTAAAAGTCTTCGCAGTCTCACATCCCCAGCTTGTGAACACTTCATCTGCATGATGATGGTGATGGTCGTGACCGCATCCACACTCGTCATGGTCGTGATGATGCTCATGGTGGTGTTCATGTTCGCATCCACACTCATCATGGTCATGATGATGCTCGTGTTCATGGTGATGCTCATGATGACCTCCACATACAGGGCACACTTCTTCATTCATCAGTTCATCCGCCAGTGATACCGTCTTTTCCATTGCTTCCAGTAATTTTGCTCCGCTTAATTTCTCAATTGGAGTCGTAACCAGAGTTGCATCCTCTTTCATTTTTTCTTTCAAAAGCTCAATCGCCTCATAAATTTTCTTATCATCTGCAACATCCGTTCTGCTGAGAATGATCGTGCTGGCATTCTCCACCTGATTTTCAAAGAATTCACCGAAGTTGCGCAGATACATTTTGCATTTTTTCACATCAACAACCGTAGTCAGGCTGTTGATTGTAATATCTGCCTCTTTCTCTACAGAAAGCACAGCCTTTGTCACATCAGACAGCTTGCCCACACCGGATGGCTCAATGATAATTCTGTCCGGATGATACTTATCAATGACTTCTTTCAGCGCAACACCAAAATCTCCAACCAGAGAACAGCAAATACATCCGGAATTCATCTCACGGATTTCAATTCCTGCCTCTTTCAAAAAGCCGCCGTCAATACCAATTTCTCCAAATTCATTTTCAATCAGAACCACCTGTTCTCCAGCCAGACTGTCCTTTAATAATTTTTTGATTAATGTTGTTTTTCCGGCTCCCAGAAATCCGGAAATAATATCTACCTTTGTCATAATTTTCCTCCTGTTTTTTTCGATTAACAGATTCGTCTTTGGCTATTATAGCACAAAACAAATCCTGTGCAAGGTTTCAAAATTTCAGAAATGCCAAAAGGGACGAAAGTACCATTGATACTCTCGTCCCCGCATTCACCATAAATTCTCTTACTGATTAGCCGTTGATCATGAAGTTCATCAGACGGTCAACATCTTCTTTCTCAGAAGCAATGATCTCCAGTTCAGGAATCTCACCATTGGAAAAAATATTTGCCAGAGAAACATACTGAGATAATTTGGATTTAAGATTTAATCTATCGCCTTCGCCTGTTACTAATTCAACTCTACCAGTACAACTGTCAACTACATCGAAAAATTTCTGAATGTCTTTAATATTTGATACTTTCATTTTGGAAATCTCCTTTCTTTTATCTACGGCTATTATACTATCACTTCCTGAAAAAGGCAATTGGCGAATCCTCCTAAACCTTTTGCGCATCATTTTCAAAAGCTATACAAATTTTCTAACACATTTTTCCAAATATCCGAATTCCGGTATACAATTTTAATACTGGAATACCGCAATACCGTATGGAGGCAACTCATAACCAATCGAATAATCGCGATTATCCATATTGATTTTTTCTGCTTTGAATACCTGTGGTTCACACATACCCTTCTCGGTAAAGATCAGCTTATACTGTTTCTTCTTCGGCACACCTACGCGATATTCCGGTCTTGCCACTGGCGTAAAGTTGCATACAAACAGCAGATTGTTTCTCTTCGTCGGCGATTTACGCACAAAGCTAAAAATACTGCGGTCTCCATCTTCCGGATTGATCCACTCAAATCCTTCCGGATCATTGTCCATCGCATAAAGAGCCGGATATTTGCGATAAAGTTCCAGAAGCTGGTGTACAAAACTCTTCAGATCACGGTGATTGTCTTCGCCAAGCAGGAACCAGTCAAGCTCTCTCTCCTCGCTCCATTCACGAAGCTGTCCGAACTCCTGTCCCATAAACAGCAGCTTTTTGCCCGGATGTCCGAACATAAATGTATAACCCACCTTCAGATTCTTAAATTTATCATCCAGTTCACCCGGCATCTTATTGAGCATCGAACATTTCAGATGAACCACCTCATCATGAGACAATACCAACACATATTTCTCACTGTAAGCATACATCATGGAGAAGGTCATCTTATTGTGGTTGTATTTGCGGAAGTAAGGATCCTGTTTCATGTATTCCAGGAAGTCATTCATCCATCCCATATTCCACTTGAGACTGAATCCAAGACCACCATCCTCCGGAGTTCCGGTTACCAGCGGCCATGCCGTAGATTCCTCTGCAATCATCTGCACACCTTTGTTTCTTTTACGCACCAGCGAATTCAGGTGTCTGAAAAATTCAATTGCTTCCAGGTTCTTGTTATCGCCGTATTTATTGGCAACCCACTCGCCGTCTCTCTTTCCATAATCCAGATACAGCATCGATGCAACTGCATCCACACGCAGACCATCCACATGGTACTCTTCGATCCAGTAGAGTGCATTCGCAATCAGGAAGTTCTTTACCTCCGGTTTTCCATAATTGAAGATTTTTGTTCCCCAATCCGGATGCTCTCCCTGACGCGGATCCTGATGTTCATAAATACAGCAGCCGTCAAACTGTGCCAGCCCATGTCCGTCTTTCGGGAAATGAGCCGGTACCCAATCCAGAATGACACCGATTTTCTTTTTATGTAAGTAGTTCACCAGATATTTGAAATCAATTGGTGAACCATAACGAGCTGTAGGAGCGTAATATCCGGTAACCTGATATCCCCAGGATCCATCAAACGGATGCTCCGCAATACCCATCAGCTCAACATGCGTATATCCCATTTCCAGAACATAATCCGCCAGTTTATGTGCAAACTCACGGTAATTATAGAAGCCATTCTCATCTTCCTCTGTAATCTGATGCTTCATCCAGGAACCCGGATGCACTTCATAAATAGACATAGCAGATTTTGTCTCATCAAACTCCTGGCGTTTCTTCATCCATACATTATCTGACCATTTAAATTGAGAGATATCCACCGTTTTTGAAGCATTGCCCGGACGCAGCTCAGAAGCATTGCCATAAGGATCTGCTTTATACAGAAGCTCTCCATGCGCACCTTCGATAAAATACTTATACAGTTCTCCTTCTCCAAGACCTGGAATGAAGGTTTCATAAACACCGATATCCCCAACTTTCTCCATTGGGTTTGCTGTGATATCCCAGTTATTAAAATCACCCACAACACTGACTGATCTCGCATTTGGTGCCCATACTGCAAAATAAAAGCCATCTTTTTTTCTTACTGTCATTGGATGTGCGCCGAGTTTTTTATAAATATCGTAATTGGTTCCTTCCCCAAATAAATACTGATCCAATTCTGTAAATTTGAATTTTTTCTTTCTGGCCATTTTCATTCCCCCTAATCATTCTCCGTCATTTTCAACCGACACTACGCCGAATTGCTAGTGTATTTATTATACCATTTCTTGTTGTTTATGCAAAGAAAAAGGTGCAAGATTTCTGCAATCTTACACCATTTTTTCTTTATCAAAGGAAAAGTCTAATTCACTTTCCTGCTACTCTTCAACCACAGCATCTTCTGAAGAATCTTCATATGAAGAAGAATCTACAGAAACATCCTCTGAAGAATCCTCACTGCTGTCATAGGAACTGTCTTCCTCTGAATACTCTTCATCCGAAGAAGAATCAGAACTGGAACTTCCCAGCAAAGCTGCTACTGTACTGTCGCAAAAATCTGTATAAGATTTTCCTGCTTCCAAAGTAACTCCCTTTGCCCTGGCAAGTTCACTGACCGTAACCAGCTTGTACCCCTGTTCAACAAGAGCAGGAATAATTCTCAAAGAAGCCTGTACCGATGGCTCATGAATGTCATGCATCAGAACAATGTCACCGTCTGACACGTTATCCATCGTCACGTTATAAGTATTGTCCGCATCTTTTGTCTTCCAATCTAATGTATCAATATTCCACATAAAGCATGGCATTCCAATATAAGACAAAATATCTTCATCCTGAAGACCAAATGGAGTTCGTGCAACTGTCGGTCGTGAACCACAGGCATCCTCAATAATGCTGCTTGTCTTCTCAAACTGCTCTTTTACCTGATCAGGACTTAAAGTAGGGAGCTGCGGATGATCGTAAGAGTGATTTCCAAGTTCACATCCGATTTCTTTCATTTTCTTAATTTCGTCCGGATACTGCTGTGCATTGATTCCCTGCATAAAGAACGTAGCGCGTGCATCATTTTCCTCCAGACAATTCAACAGTTCCATGGTATATTGTCCCGGTCCATCATCAAAGGTCAATGCAACCATCTTCTTATGTTGATTTGGATCATAAACTCCATTGTTATTAAACATGTAATCTACTCCATCAATTGTGACCCAGCCGGTCTGCATGTATCCATTTTCGTCAAAACAATATGTACTGCCGTCAATTTCGGCCATTCCGCCGGCGTAAAATGTACCATCTGCATTCTGGTACCAGCGTCCGCCCTCATCCTCCTGCCAGCCGACTGTCATAACACCTGCCTTCGATGTACTGCCGCTGTTTTTTACAGGAACCCGATCTGCATGTGTCTCATCTTCCTTAACAGTCTCTGCCTTTACTTCCTGAACTGCACCGCCGCCTTTGCCTGAAATCTTTCCTGCCAGAGGACTGATCACAAAGTTAAACAGCAAAGTCAGCACCAACACAGTAGCTGCAACACAGGATACCAGTCTCATTACTTTCCTCATGAAAAGCTGACGACGCTTTCGCTTCATACGTTGTTGTATTATTCTTCTATCCATTTATACCTCGACCTTTTTTATCCATTTTTTCATGTATCTTACTATTATTATACAACAAACAGCCAGAAGATACAACGGCAAATAAGAAATATTTAAAACAGATTTTTTCTTTATCTGAGTTATCTCTTTTTCCGGTATTTTACTGGATGTTTCCTCAATTTCAGAGGAGAGCGCCCGGAACTGTGCCTCTGCAGTTTTTTCCATTTCTTCTGTCTCTTCTTCCGCTTCTTTCACTTTATTCTCCTGCTCTAAAACAGCCGGCTTTTCATCTTCTGTCCTTTTGCCGTCGGTTCCTTCTGCACTCGACTTCTTTTCTGCTGGCTCCTTCTCTACTGTTTTCTTCTCTTCCGGTTCCTTTTCTGCCGATTCCCCAAACTTGCTGACTTCTTCATTTACAGGCATTTCTTCCGATATGATTTCATCTACACGTTCCGGCCCTCCTGTCTGTACAGCAGCATTCTCCAACACATCTACAGTATTTTCTTCTGAAACAGAAGCTTCTTTCTCCTCATTCAGATAAGTAACTTTTACTTCATCTGAAATAGCACTGACTGAATTTTTGCCCGAATCAGGAATTCTGCTGTCTTTAAACAATTCATTTCTCGTGCTGTTCTGCATTTCCTCAGCTTGAATATAACCAATCGAAATTTCTGTAAAGCTTTCCGTCATTAGAATCTCATACACTCCATTTTCCGAGTTAATCTGATTTTGATTTACTTTCACAAAATCTACCTGATAACCCGAAAGAGGATGTATCTCCAGCCTGCATAAAGCTCCCATCGGAATCTCATATTCGGAGTAATCACATTGTATTGTATCGTGGTTATCCATGTAAAACAGATCAACAATCCCAAAATTCCCCTGATTATCCAAAACAACAATTCCGTTCTCTGCCTGTTCCTCTGTCGATATATCCTCTTTCTCCTGTTCCATTGTTTCTGTCAAATCCTGCGCCATAATCTGATTCGGCTTCATTCCCAAAGCCAAAACACCAACTGCCATAACCGCCAGATACTTTTTCATTTCTTTTCTCCCACCCTGCTAATTTTTTACCATTCTAGCATTTTCAGCTAAAAATCAGTAGCAACCTAACAGGTATTTAACAGAAACAAAAACTTCTTATTTTTCCGCAAACAGAACTTCCTCTGCAAATTTTGCTGCGTCACGAATGCAATCCGGACACTTGCGAAGAACTGTTCCAGTATTTACTCCTTTTAAATCTTTGCACGCAACGGCACCGTTCTGCGCCAGGAATTTTTCAACAATCGCTCTTGACAGCTTGTAAGAAGAACCCTTGCTGTCCGGTGCATCCAGATTACAGGTACTGTTTTGAAAGCCAGCCAGCAGACATGCTCCTGAAACTGCTCCGCAAGTACCTTCCATACCTCCCATACCAAGTCCAAGTGCCTCTGCAGCTTTAAACATGGTCTCTTCATCCACCCCTACCAGATCACAGTAGGTACAGGCAACTGCCTGTGCACAGTTGTAGCCTTTGTCATGTTTCTCAATTGTTTTTTCAATACGTGTTTCCATCTTTCTACTCCTTTTCTTTTTTATATTTTTTATAAATGGCGTTCTTTTTTTATGTACTTCAGCAGTCCCTGACATCCTGCAAGCACATCCTCGTACGTTGTCTGGAAATCTCCCGTGTACCACGGATCCGCAATATCTCTGTCCAGTCCCGCAAATTCCGATAACATCCAGATCTTACGTTCTTCATCTCCTCCCGCAATGCGCTGCATATTACGGATATTCCAGCTGTCCATCCCTAGAAGATAATCGTATTCCTCATAGTCACGACGCTCCATTCTTCTTGCCGCTCTTCTCTCATATGGAATATGATATTTATTCAAAATTGCTTTTGTTCCCCTGTGAATGTCATTTCCGATCTCCTCCATGCTCGTTGCAGCAGAGGCGATGGAAAATTCATATTCCAGGTGTTGTTTTTTTACTAAATCTTTCATTACGAACTCAGCCATCGGCGAACGACAGATGTTGCCGTGGCAGATGAAAAGTACTTTTATCATGTGTTTCAACCTCCATATTTTGCTCGATTTTGCCAAGAAATGCCTTATTTCCAAGGGTTTGAGCATTTTCATGTTTTTATGCTCTTCTGGCGTATCTTAGCAAGATTTTGCATATCTTTTCCTTTGAGTGTGGGAAATTCAACTGGTTTTCCCACAGTTAGTCTGCCATGGATGAAATCCCTTAAAACTGCCTAAAACACTAGGCATTGACTAACTTCAGTTTCTGTAATTCTTCCTTCGCATCTTCAAATCTTACATGAGTATATGTGTTAAGAGTAACACTGATATCCGCATGTCCCATCAGATACTGTAAAGACTTTGGATTGATTCCTGTCTTTGCCATGTTGCTGCAGTAAGTATGACGACATACATGAGGTGTCACTTTTGGCATCTGGATTCGATAAATCTTATTGTATTTTTCGCGAATATGCTGAAAATACTTCTGCCAGTGAAGTGCTACCACAGGTTTTCCATTCTTATCCAAATATAGGAAACCAGCTTTCCCATCCACGATCGGTTCCACTTTGGGTTTCTTCCTGTTTTCCAAAATGGTTTTAAAACACTCATAAACCTCATTGGTCATCGGAAGTACTCTGGTTCCTGATGTGGATTTGGTATCTTCAATGATGTACTTCATTCCCGAAGTGCGAAGTAATTGATGATCAATATTGATGGTCCGCTCTCTCATATTGATATCAGATATCGTCAATCCACAGAACTCAGAGATCCTCATACCGGTTTTGAAAAGAATGTATATTGCCTCATAATATCTTGAGAAGTGCTTATCATTCTTCACAAACTCCAAAAACTGTCTCTCCTGCTTTCTGGTAAGAGCTTCTCTCGTTTCTGAATCATTTACCAGAATAGTAGCAAGTTCAAAGGCAAATGGATTTTTATCTAAGATATCATCTTCTAATGCCATCTGAAATGCAGGTCTTACCACACCTCGAATGGTATGAATCGTGCTGTATTTCTTACCATTTTCCTGCAACTCAATCAGCCACAGCTTAGCATCAGAAATACGAATCTCATCAATAAATCTTTCTCCAAACGGATCCTTTTTCAAAGTATTTATCACTGTCTTATAACCGGCTCTGGTACTTTCACGTACACCCTGCTTTTGCTTGATATAACGCTCTACCAATTCATTTACTGTCATTTTAGGACAATTCGGTTTCCCCAAGAGCTGTTTCTTCAGAATCTCTTCTTCCATTGTTCTCAGAGCAACACAGTCTCTCTTTCCAGCGGGCAGCTTATCTGTCGGTTCTAACTTCCAGCTATATACATCCTTTCGTTTTCCGTTTTCTAAATAACTATATCTGTAACGACCATCCTTGCATTGGCTCTCTCGATCGCGTAATACACGTTTTTTGCTATCACGTCTCTTCTGACTCATATGTGCTAACCTCCTTTTGAACAGTATATCGCTTGCGATATACTCCGCTTAGAGAGCCTCTGCCATAGCACACAGTTAGTATATCATGAAGAGGCTCTTTGCGTAATCCCTTAAATTGCTGATGTTTTATCCAAAAATGACTCGAATTTTTTCCTCTTAATTTGGACACGATTGCCGTTATAAAGGATAAAATCAGCACCTTCGTGGTCAGCCACAATCTGACGCAATTTCTTCTGCCCGATTCCAAAGTAATCCGCAGCCTGTTCTATACTTAATGAATATTTTTCAAAAATCGGTGTTTCATAATTACGATTCAAATGTATCTCCTTCACTTCCTTATTATGTTCTATTCCCCTTTGGCAACTGGCAGGCAGGCAAGGTATCCGGGAATTCTTACCAACCCGACCAGTGCCTTTGCCAAACTCACTTCCTAAGACAAACTGTTTTCTTGGAATTCTCGAACCCATAATCCAGTTCGTCTTCTAATTTTCTTCTTGCATCTCGCATGGTTCGATCTGAGATTTTAAATTTCTTGCCCTCTGCATCCAAATCTGCCACGTACATAAGATTTCTTGTTGTCAGGACTTGTCTTATCAATTTCATTGCCTGCTCCAACTTTGTCTCCTTCTGCTTTCCAGCTTTTCCTGACATCAATTCCTGCTCGGTGATTTCATATTCACCAATCCACTCCAACTTACTGTTTTCCAATGTAAATGCGACCGGTGTAGGTTTTGGTGCCAGTGAACTTTTTGTTTGAATCACTACTCGCACATCCCTTTCGGTTTCTTTCTCCACTTTTCCGACTAATAAAATACTTCTTACAGCAGCTGAAATATCTACCGATCCAAGACCTCGATAATTGGCATGTGTTCCGGCATTCTTATTCAAGTGTCCAATCAGAACAATTGCTGCACCTGTTCGTTCTGCCACTCCCCCTAGATATCGAAACAATGGACGAATCTCATTTGCTCTGTTCATATCCACATCCGGTCCAAGATAAGCCTGAATCGGATCCATGATTAGAAGCTTTACATTGTTCTGCTTAATTGCCAGTTCCAATCTCGGATCAGTAAGAGACAGCATGGCATCATCTTCTACAATGACACGCACACGTTCCATATCTGCTCCACATTGCATCAGCCTCGGTTTAATCGTATCTCCAATTCCATCTTCTGCGGTCTGGTAAAACACATTGAAAGAATCCATCGGGAGCTCATTCGGCAGTTCCTTTCGATTGGTACACGCTGCAGCCAGATGCATGGCAAGCCATGTTTTTCCCTGTCCCGGATCACCCTGAATCAAAGTAACCTTTCCAAACGGAATAAACGGATACCATAACCATTCCACTACCGTCTCTTTAATCTCTGTCATCTTTCTGACTGGAATCATTTTTTCACCGGAACCCCGAAGTTCCACATCTGATATGTAATACTTCTCGCTCGGATCTCCACTTCGATTCATCAGCACTTCATTCCAATCTTTTTTGCTTGGCACCAGTTGGTTCACTGCATATCGTGATGGAATCGCATCAAATAACTTAGCACATGCTTCATGACCGGCTTTATCATTATCCAGGCAGAGAATGATTTGTTCTACTTCAGAGCGTTCAGAAAGAAAAGTCTTAAGTGCTTTCGCACTGACTCCACCCAGTGACAAATAATGATTCTCATGCCAGTACTTTGGATAAAGTGTAATAAAAGACAGTAGATCAATGGGCGATTCAAATACATACAACTTTCTCGCAGATCTTTTTCTTTGCTTATCCTCATCCCAGAATGCTACGCTTTTAAAACCATATTCCTTTTGCGAGCCAGATACATCTCCACGTAATTGTTCTTCTCCTGCATTTCTCCAGCTGGCATATCGTGGATTACCTTCGGAGTCTCTACCAACAAAAACAACTCTTTGATTGTCTTTCTCCTGGAAAATATCTCCTCGTTTGATAAATTCACTCACAATATCTTTATCCAGTTTTCGTTGATCAACCAGATACTCCATAATGTAATCTTGATTCTCATCTGCTTCAGGAAGCGCCATCTCCTTTGTGGGGATGGGGGCTGCTACTGCAAAGCCACCATCCTCCACATAGGAAACTGCCCTTTTCTCAGAAAAAGAGGTTTTCAAACCATCCATGGCTTCCTCTCCATCCAGTAATTCTTTTACTGCATCTGGAAAACTCAAGCCAAAAAACTCCATCATAAAATCAATCGGCCATCCACCTTTGCCCTGACTGTGCCGATACCATTTATTTTCACAAATGGTCACACTGTCATGCTTTTCCCAACGATATTCTCTGCCTGCTTTCTTGAAGCGTTCTCCTCTTGTAAAAAGAAATCGAACCAGATTCACTTCGTTAGCTCTTGCAATCTGATCCTCCGTATATTTTTCCAACGCATCACCTTCTCTCTATAGTTCCATACCACGATTCCGTTTCTTTGGTTTCGCAGCTTCTCTTTGTTTTACTTCCACTTGTTTTTTCTCAAGTGCTTCTAAAACAGAGTTCTCATTTTTATCATCCAAAACAGATTCAATGTTTTTCTGTATCTTCTGATATGTTTTCAGCTCTCTGAACAGAGCATCTTTCTCTTCTTTCAATGTAGCTATCTCACCGGGTAAAACAGATTTATCGTATTCCCACTTATGAACCGGAACCTTTCCATCATCATTTCGTTTTTCCTGCAACACTCGCCTGGCACGATAATATCGATTCAGCTCTGACTTGTGTTCCTCTTTGTATTTCTCCTTAAACCATTTCTTCTGATTCAGCTCATCATATATCGGCTGCATTTTCTGATATTCGTCCCAGGCATGGATTCCTTCTTTTGCTAAAAATAGCGTTGCTGCCTTGTCCTCTATTTCTTTCTTTTTCTCCCGAATTAATTTTTCTAATGATTGCATCCTTGCTGTCAGTTCATCCGGAGTATCAATGTGTTCTCGCTGTAGAAATGAAATGATGGTTGTAAATTCTTTCAGATTTGTTGTCTTTGCCTTTTGTGTTCCATATGCAAATGTCTCTGCCACTTCATTTCTCTGCTCATAATATTCCATCAAATACTCTGCAATGGTAGGTTTCTTTGTAAGCAGCATTTTTTCCTGTAGCTGACCTTCCTGAAACATTGCTCTCCACAAAAGTTCTTTTGCATCTTGAAGCATCTGATTAAATTTACGGATCATTCGATTCAAGCTTCCAAGAGCAGTTTCCATTCCTTTTGCTTCTAGAGCTTGAACCGTTGGTCCTTCGTGAACGGTTGGTATCTGGTTCACACCAAGTTCTTCATAAGAACGCCAGTCTACTCTTTGTGGCAAACCTTTTTCTTCATAAAGCTCGTTACACAGATCTGCCCATGCCTTCCGAAGCTCCATCAAAGTTTCCTTACTGCTCCAATCATTTACCGGCACAGCTTTCATTTTTGGTTTGCCATTTTTATTTAAAACCGGTGTTCCATCTTCATTCAGAATCGGAATCTTTTTCTGCTTTACATCCCATGTCCCATCTTCCTTTAAAGGACGGATTGGAACCATGATATGCATGTGAGGATTTGGTTCTTTATCATCTGATTGCTTTGGATCATGAATCGCCAGATCCACCATCATACCTCGACTAACCAACTGTTCCCGGACAAATCTTCTTGCCAGTTCGATATTTTCTTCCATTGAAAATTCATTCATAAAAGCAATATCAAAACTGTGTGCCAGCTGTGCTTTCTTATTTGACTCTTCCCACTCCAGTTCATTCCAGAGAGTTTCTCTGTCTTTAAATCTTTCAGGAGCATGATCGGGCAAATGAATTTCTGAAAGAATCACTCCACCTTTTCTTGTGTAGTCATTTGTTTCTCCGTAATAACTACTGTAAAGTTTTTCACCGGAACGATATGCCGCACTTGCGATTGCTGACTGTCCATGTCCTCTGGATAGCTGCGTTAAATGAAAATGATAACATCCCAAATTACTCCTCCTCTACAATTCCCTGTCTGCCCTGCACCATATCGGCTACACGCAAATGAAACCGCAGCTCTGGAATATGCAACACTTCGTCCATCAATTCATAAAACTCCGATTCCATCAGATACTGTGTATCTTTGCAGATTGCTTCGATCGCAGCACCCTTAGTAATCAGACGATGTACTCTGGCCTTATCTTTTTTCTTTCTCTGGTAGGCGAGCTGATTTTCTGCCCGCCTAATACAATGCTCTGCCTGCAACTGCTTTAATCTTGCATCTTCAATCTGCTGTTTGATTTTTTCCTGTTCTCTTAAATTTTCTTCTCGATACTCTTCAAATGATTTCTTTCTTGCCATATGTAAATAACCTTTCTATAAAACTTTCTCTTCATCGGATTTCTAATCTGCAAAACCTTCTCTGAAATGACTTTCAGAACGATTCGCTCTGGAGAACGCACATACTTTGCTAAAAGTATATAAGTGCGCTCTTCAGCCTTGCTTCAGAGATTATTCAAACGGTAATTCTTCACCTTCCGGAACTTCCATGAATCCCTCACTGTCTGTTTTAGTTTCCTGTACATCATCTGCTTCAGCAGCTTTGCTTTCCGCAAAATAATGCTCATCTACAACGATCTCTGTGGTATAAACCTTCCTATCATCCTTACCGGTATAACTACCAGTCTGGATTCGGCCGCACACAGCAATTTTCATTCCCTTCTTCAACCACTTCATGGCAAACTCAGCCCCCTTGCCATAAACCACACAATTGATAAAATCAGAAGCGGTGCTGTTGCTTCCACGATATCTACGATCAACTGCAAGCATGTACTTCACCATCAGAGTGTCACCGGAACCTCCAACATATTTTGATTCGGGATTTCTTGTCAATCTTCCCATTAACTGAACCTTATTCATATAATTCACCATTTTAACCTTTCGCTAAATGCGAAGCAGATATTCTGCTTCATGTCCTGTTATGTCACTTAATACCGTCAGATATTGATCCCTGGCAGCCTTTCTTGCATCATCTTCTGCGCGTATGTCAAAAAACATATCTGTATAGATTGATGCATATTCTTCCATATTCAATTTTCGCAATAATCCGAAGACCAATTTTCTAAAATCTTCGTCGGTTGCATATAAGCCAACCATTTTGAGTCGCCTCTTTGTGAATTCAAGGTTTTCACAACCAAACCACACAAGGAGCTTCTCTTCATCCAATGACAAAAGTTCCAATAATTCCTCCTATACTTTTCTTATTCCTTTCCTCTTTGCTAAATCAACAAGTTATAATCGCACACTTCCACCTCAACGTTCCCTGCATCAGATTTAACCGAAACGTATGCACTGATCAGACACTCAGGATGAAAATTCCCAAAAACACATTCAGATTAAGTATCCTCTTGCAAAAGAACTATGAAGTTGTCAAGATGTGGTGAGGAGATGTAGATTTCTATTCATGTCCAGAATGAAAATGAATTTGATGAAATAAATTATTCTCTAAATGCTCCTCTACCTATATGGGAATGGAAAAGGTCTTATACAACATTTTTTGATAAAAAGTTTCAAAAGTTTGCAAATTGTTATCCCTACCATCCCTTTTGAATAATTACCTATACACTTTTTATACCGATAATTTGCATTATGAGAAGTTCCCTGATAGCAGCGTAAAATGTATTGAAGATGAGATACCGTTTGAGTTGCCTGCGGGGTGGAGTTGGGCAAGAATATTTTCCATAACAGAAGAGCTTCCATATGGTACCGCAAAAAAATCATCACCGACAGGTCTTGTTGCTGTATTGCGTATGGGAAATATTCAATCCGGTGAAATTGACTATTCAGATCTTGTGTATTCCTCAGATAGAGATGATATTGTAAAGTATACTCTTATAAAAAATGACTTGCTTTTTAATAGAACCAACAGTGCAGAATGGGTAGGTAAAACCGCTATTTATCGTGGAAATATGCCGGCTATCTATGCAGGCTATCTCATCAGGATAAGAACTTTTATTAATGCAGAATACTTGAATGTAGTAATGAATAGCGGTTATGCAAAGTCGTATTGCAATTCAGTAAAAACTGATGGTGTAAATCAGTCGAACATCAACGCACAGAAATTAGGCAATTTCTTGGTCCCAATTCCATCTTTCGGTGAGCAACACCGTATTTCATCAAATATTGCTGACATTCTTCCAAGAATTTCGATAATTCAAGATGAAAAAGACTATATAACAGATTTGATACAGAAAACGAAATCAAAAATCCTCGATCTCGCCATTCGTGGTAAGCTTGTACCACAAAATCCGGATGACGAGCCTGCTTCTGTTCTATTGGATCGTATCCGTGCTGAGAAAGAAGAACTCATCAACCAGGGAAAAATCAAGCGTGATAAGAAGGAATCTGTCATCTTCCGTGGTGAGGATAACTCTTATTATGATGACATCCCGGATGGCTGGGAAATCTGTTATCTTGGAGAGCTCTTTAATGTTTGTTCTGCTAAACGTGTCAAACAATCTGATTGGCGCACTGAAGGTGTTCCATTTTATCGAGCACGTGAAATAGTAAAGCTATCCAATAATGATTTTGTAGATAATGAATTGTATATTTCTGAAGACCATTATCAGCAAGTAAAAAAAGAATATGGTATCCCTCAACCAGGAGATTTAATGGTTTCGGGTGTTGGGACAATTGGTAAAGTATACGTTGTAAAAGATACAGATCATTTTTATTATAAAGATGCAAGTGTACTTTGTTTTGAAAATAGAAATGGGATTATCGATTCTCAATATGCTAAATATATGTTAATGTCTGAATTTATTCAGAACCAAATGAGAGAAAACTCCAAGGGAACAACGGTAGATACAATAACTATTTCTGCTGCAATGAATTATATTTGCTTCGTCCCTCCGGCAAATGAGCAAAAACGTATTGTTTCAGCTATAGAACAAATTTTGAATCATCTAAAAATCATAGAATTGGCATTGTTGTAATTTTCAGCCGCCTTCGTTGCGAGGGCGGCTGTTCTTTTACCATGTTACAATTTTATCTACAAGTGCTTGCTGTTCGCTGGCGGTACGTCGCAAATATATACGAGTGGTTTCGATGCTTTCATGTCCCATAAGGTCGGCAAGCAAAGCAATATCATTGTACTTTTCGAGAAAATTCTTTGCATAACGATGGCGGAAAGAATGAGGATAAACCACTTTTTTATCAAGCCCATATTTATCGGCATAATTCTTTAATTGCTGTGAAATACCACGGGTGGTGATGCGATCTCCATAACGGTTTAAAAACAAATAACCGGAAGAACGTCCTGTTTCCTCCAGCCATGCTATAGTTTCTTCTCTCAATTTCTTAGGAATAAACAATCGACGAAGCTTTCCACCTTTCGTATACAAATCAAAGTAACCAAGTTCCACATGTTCGATTTTGATGTGAATAAGCTCGCTAACACGGGCTCCGGTAGCAGCGAGATACCAAACGACAAAATACCACTCCATATTCCCATCTTTCTTCAACTGACGTTTCAAAAATTTGTAATCGGCATTGCTGATTACATTTTCCAAAAAGCTTTTTTGTTGGATTTTTACAGCTTTGAGCCTGAGTTGTGGTTTTCCAAGATAATCAAGATACTTGTTCATAGCCTGTATTCTCAGATTAACTGTTTTGGGCTTAAATCGTTCCATCAGAAAACCTTTGTACGCAAGCAAATTTTCTGACGATACATGTTCATAGTTTGCAGTAAAATAATTGACTGTCCACAGGTAAGAGTCGATAGTGTTTTCTGTGAGATTCTCTTTTTTCAGATATTCCTCAAATGTAATTTTTGTCTTCATAAAAAGACACCTCCATGATTTATTTGCGATAATTCGCTGAATAAATTATAGCGGTGCAATGTGTGAAATCCTCTTATTATGAGAAGATTAGTGATATAACAGAAAATATTGATGATATTATTCCATTTGAAATTCCAGTCACATGGCAGTGGTGCAGAGGTTATACTTGTTTTGCAGGAATGGAAAGCAAAAAACCTACAGGTGACTTTTTTGATTATATTGATATTGACTCTATTGATAACAATAATCACAAAATCAAAGAGCCCAAACATATTCCTGTTTCTGAGGCGCCAAGCCGTGCCAATAGAGCAGTACAGAATGGAAGTGTCTTATTTTCGCTTGTGAGACCGTATCTTGAAAATATCGCACTTATTGATGAAAAATATTCTAACAGTATTGCATCAACGGGCTTTTATGTTTGCAATTCTACAGGTGCACTATATCCTGTATATATGTTTTTCTTAATGGTCTCAGGATATGTAGTAAAAGGGTTAAATCGATTCATGAAAGGTGATAATTCGCCATCCATTAACAAGGACAATATAGAAAATTGGTTATATCCTATTCCACCATTTGAGGAACAAAAGATAATTTGTCAAAAAATAAAATCGATGTTCTCCGAAATTGAAGTAATAGAAAAAAGCCTCAGCTGAGGCTTTTTTCTATGTCACGCAATCGAGACAATAGTTCACTAATTCTATTTACAATTCTTTCTTGCTCCGATATTGGAGGAAACGGAATTAAGGCTCTCTTCAACATGTCCTGAGTTAGCTGATTGATGGCTGTAGAATTTCCATCGTCAAATACATTTCTGAATTGACTTGAACGCAGATAGTGCAAAACATATTTGTAATAATCTGTTTTATAAACAGCCATAAATGCACCAAAGGATGCAGGTTCTTTTAGTTCATCAATGAGTGCACATTTCCCAACCAATGCCTTGCTACCATTTCTTGCGCATATTAGAATATCATTAGGCTGAACATACTGATTTTCTCGTATTTTCGTTTTTACACGGACCAAATCATTCAAATCTATTTCATCATCAACGATATTGTTTGAACGCAAAACCATTGTGCCAGTAGGATCAATGTCTGTTGGTCTATACGTAAGGCCGATATTAGTTGTTCCAATCATTGATAGATTACACCATTCCCATCCATCTGGCAATTCAAATGGTAACTCATCTTCAATGGAACGGCATTTACCATCAGAGAACTTCTCATAATAAGAGTTATCCTCACCACGGAAGATGACAGATTCCTTCTTATCACGCTTGATCTTTCCTTGCTTGATGAGTTCTTCTTTCTCTGCGCGAATGTGTTCCAGAAGAACAGAAGCCGGTTCGTCATCTGGGCTCTGAGGGACAAGCCGGCCACGAATAGCAAGGTCAAGAATCTTCGACTTTGTGATTTGAATAATTTCTTTCAGATCACCTTTATTACTATCTATATCGTCAATAATGTGAAGTGAATTGTCTGTACTTTTACATATTTTCTCTTGCTCACTGAGAGGAGGTAGTGGCAAGTAGGCCCCCAATACAATTTCGCGACGAATTCCTGGAATAATTCCATTTGCCTGTGCTGTAATATCACTGAGCATTGCAGAGATCGCTATATACAGATATTGAGGCGTAATAGCATTTGTACATCTTAGAGCCATGATCTGCCTTGCAATATGGGCATCTATAATATCACAAAAAGCCATCTTACCTACGCCGGATCCTTTAACCGTCAGAAGAAGATCGCCTATGGTTGCGTGCGTTGTAGGTGTAGTAGTCCAGCGATTGATAATAACCTTCCCGTGTTCAAGATTACTTGCTCCTGTTATATACGGAATACCCTCGCCAATATCATTGTACCGATTAGGAGTTAAGTCTTGTCCTGAATATAGTTCAATTACATCTGCGTAATGGCACCACGCCCATCCCTCCGGCACATCAAACGGTATCTCATCTTCAATACATTTTACGCTGCTATCAGGGAACTTCTCATAATGCAAATTGTCCTCACCAACAAAGATAACGGAATCATTTTTAATGTCTTTCTTTTTTAGCTTTCCTTCCTTAACCATCTGTTGCTTCTGTTCACGGATTCTTTCCAAAAGAACCGATGCCGGTTCATCATTCGGATCCTGCGGAACAAGCTTACCACGGATAGCAAGGTCAAGAATCTTTTGTCGTAATGCCTTGGTATCCATTATTCTTCCACCTCTCCAATTAATGCTTCCAGTTCTGCAACTGCCTTTGCTATGTTATTAGACTTTTCCTTGATCATATCAAGTAATTCTGCCAGAGTATAATCATCTGTTCCGGAATCAGCTTTCATCCATGTAATATCCAGACTTGTTTTATCACGAGCCAAAATATCTTCAATAGTGAATTTACGCCATCTGCCGTTTGGATTATCTTCGCTGTACGTTTCTTTACGCTTGCTCAGATCACCATCTGCATAGCATTCCACAAAATCATCAAAATGTTCTGATTTCAAAGGATTTGTCTTACCGAAAGAAGGCATTTCATTTCTCAGGTCATAAATCCACACTTCTTTTGTGTTATGCTTATCAGTTTTTCCACGTGTAAAGAACAATACATTAGTTTTAACGCCCTGCGCATAGAAAATACCGGTAGGAAGACGCAAAATTGTATGCAGATTACATTTGTCCATCAAGTCAAGACGGATACGCTCACCATCGCCGTCAGCAAACAAGACATTATCCGGCAGTACTACTGCAGCACGTGCTTTACCGTTAGTTTTCAAACTACGGTAAATATGCTGAAGGAAATTCAGCTGTTTATTGCTGGTAGGAAATGTAAAGTCATCACGTGTCGCACGCTCACCGCCTTTTTTTGTACCAAAAGGTGGATTTGTCAATACAACATCATAATCTTTCATGCTCATGCCTACACTGGACAAAGTATCGCCTAAAATGATTTTGCCGTCGATGTCATGCAGCATGGCATTCATCAAAGCCAAACGGTGTGTATCATGTACCAGTTCACAACCTGTAAACGCTTCTTCTCTTTCAAATTTAGCCATATCTGCATCCAGATCAAAGAAATCATCTGTCTGTGAACGAACATACTGGCTTGCAGAAATCATAAAGCCAAAAGTACCGCAAGCAGGATCATTACAACGTTCACCCGGCTGTGGCTTCACCAATTTGGTCATAACATCAATCAGTACACGTGGTGTGAAATACTGACCTGCGCCGGATTTCTTTTCGTTAGCGTTCTTTTCCAAAAGGCCTTCGTAAAGATTGCCAAGACCTTCTTCCCTCGCTGAAAACCAATCCAGCCCGTCAATGGTTGTAATGATTTTTTCAAGGTTTTTAGGCTCATCAATATTTGTTGACGCACCTTGATAAATTTCACGGACACGTCCTGTACAGTTTTCCCCAAGATGAGCAAGTAATTCTTTATAGAACTTTTTCAGCTCAATACCACTCTTGGATGTGAGATTGTCCCAACGATAGGCTTCCGGGATCTGGGATTCAGCACCAGTTTCCTTCGCCATTTTCAGAAACAAAATATATGTTAATTCGGTTACATACTGATGATATGTGATACCATCATCTCTGAGTACATTACAGAGATTCCAAAGCTTTGAAACAATTTCTTGTGTTGTCATGCAACTCTACCTCCGTCATCATAAAGATACTCATTCAATTCAAGTACGATATTTTCCAGTTTATTCTGGAATACTTTGTTGATTTTTGCAAATCCTCCGTAACTCTTAAAACGACTATCTTCATCAAATACCTGGACGTTCAACACGGATTCTTCCATCAAATATTTTTCCATACGTCCAATCCAGCTCATCTCCTGTTTTGAGAAGTTATGAGCTTTTTTCAATTTGTCTACTGCTCTGCGTATTCTTGCTTCATGGCTGATCAATGCAGAACCAATAGCATATCTGCGAATAAGACTGATAATATCAGCGGCAATTTCTTCATTGGTAAGCTCTGATATTGCCGTATTCAACTGTTGTGTAGTAAATCCCTCTCTATCGAGAGTTAATCTTAACGATTTCAGCGCATCTCTTGTCAGATCTTTTGGTCTGGTACAAACAATGCTCAACGCAGCAATCTCATTCATATGAGTCTTAACATATTCAGAGAAAGCATCAAGATAATCTTCCGGTTTATCGGAATTACCGTATCCTCTTGTATGTCCGGTCAAAATATCTTTTTCGTCAGAAATAACTACTGGATTACCTCCATTCGCCTTTGTTTGCTGAATATATGTAAACATTTCTCTATATGCCAACAGACGTTTTTTTGCATCTTCAGGATTTCGCTTTTCGATGTCTATAATGAACTGGGTTGGATCCATACCATCGGTCATACTGATAAACTGCTCCATAGTCTTGTCGTCCATACGGCGTTTTTTACGCTGGAGTTTTGCAATAATCTGGTTAATCTGAGCCCGTATTACCTCCTTGTCTTTCACTTCTTCTAGGCCATCCAGAATCTGTGTAAAAGTAGTAGTCGGATTAGTTACGACAGGCTTCATAGTATTTACCGGTTCCAGAGAATCATAAACACCAACAGGATCATAAATCTCAAAATGAGTTTTATGAATCTTAGGACACAATCTGGTAGCTCGTCCCATCATCTGTTCAAAGAGGATACGAGATTTTACTCTGCGCATAAATACCAGTGTTGTAATTTCCGGTACATCAATACCAGTTGTAAGTAAATCAACCGTAACAGCTATACTAGGAAATCTCTCGTTTTTAAAACGCTTGATTGCTTCTGCTACTTTCTTAGGATTACCACCACCTACACTGCCAGTAATCTTCATAATAGCATCATTGTCAACACCAGTTTCTGAATAGATTTCCTTTAGAATAGAAACAATCATATCTGCGTGCTGGTCATCAACGGCATAAATAAGAGTCTTTCCTTGTTCTTCAGGATTTTCAGGGTCTATATCTCTTGCAATCTCAGTCAGCACAGTTCTGTTGAAATTCTCTGTAATAACCTGTTTATTGAAATTTTCAATATCAAAATCCAGTTCATCTTCCAACAATTCGCTATTTGTTATTTCTCCGGTATTAGGATCATAAATCGTAACTGTCTGACCTTTCTTAATATGAATACCGCCCGTGCTGAGTTTTGTTTCCAGATGATGTGGTGCATCATGGTCTACCAGATATCCTTCTATGACAGCTTCTCTATATGTATATTTGAATACTGGCTGTCCAAAAATTTCTGTTGTATGTAATGCGGGTGTCGCAGTAAGTGCGATTTTTACAGCGTCAAAATATTCTACTACTGTACGGTATTTACTCTGATAATCACGCTGGTCACGATACAGAATTTCTATATCGCCCATTTCTTTATCCAAAATATAACCACGATGTGCCTCGTCAATAATAATCAAGTCAAAATCTGTTACTGCTGGCATTACATCACTTTCGTTATAAAGGATACGTTTTACCATGCTCTGAACAGTAGCGACCTGAATACGAGTTTCTTTATCTACTGTTTTCTCATCTAATCCCTTAATATTATAGATTTCATCAAGAGTCATCAGTTCTTCAAGTTTTACTTCTTTAAAAACATCTGAAGCCTGATCTCCCAGAGAAGTTCTATCGACAAGGAACAAAATACGCTTGAAACGATTTGTCTTTAAAAATCGATAAATCATGCCAAGAACAGTACGAGTTTTACCTGTACCTGTTGCCATTGCAATCAGCACTTCTCTCTGTCCATCAATAACTGCTTTTTCGGCTGCTTTGATCGCTTTCACCTGATATTCACGCAGATTCAGACCATCTTTATCTGTTAATAAGTCATACGGCATTGCCTGCAACGCATCATTACCCGCCTGAATATCCTTTTCCAATCGTTCCATAATACCATTCGGGCTAATCCAGCCATGCAATGCCATAGGAGCATTAGACGGTTCTCTTAAATCCAAAAACCAGATACCTGATTTCGTTTTGAACTGTTCCAAATAAGGTCTGCCATTTGTTGCAAATGTAAGCGGAACCTTAAACTCTCCCCACGTACCAATCTGATATTCAGCATCTTCTTTACGAATATTTCTCGGATAATCTTTACCCTGATAATCAATTACAGATGGAATATCTTTATGTTCAGCTTTCGCCTCAATAATACCAACAAGTTTTGTTCCCACAAACAACGTATAATCTGCATAGCCTTTTTTGCTAACAGTAGAATCTGTTGGCCATTCAGCAATCGCCATGTTATGACCTTTTGCAGGTCTTGCACCTTTTGAATAGCGGATTTCCTGCGTATTGGCTTCCCAGCCAACCTGGCGCAGCTGCTCATCAATCATATAGCGAGTTTCAGCCTCAGACTTTTGACGTTGACTTGCCATTTTATTTGCCTGTTTCAGACGAACTTTCTTATCAACCTGTTCCGCCCGTTCAGCACATGCAATTGCAGCTTTTGTAAGCTCTTCCTCTTTTTCTTCTTCCTGAGTTTTATTGAAAACAACAATCTTTTCTGTTTTCTTTTCTTCCTTTACAGGCATAACAAAATCCCGATGCTGATAATTCCAGTCACCATATGTCTGCATAAACCATTCAGCCAAACTATATGTCATCTGTAAGAAAACAGGACAATCTGATGCTTCTGAATAATTTTCATGAACAGCTTTATTTCTTACTTTACGAAGTGCATGCAAAATGTCAGTTAAATCTCTTGTTAAGAGGCCTTCCGAAGATAATACATTGATTCGATTCACTGCAGAGTTATCATAAGGAACAGGAATCTTATCGTAAGTAAACATCAGATTTACGATTGTTTCTCCAATCATTCCCAGTTTCATCAAGCACGAGTTCGGATCTGTGTAACAATACTGCTCTGCTAAATTCCCAAAATTCGCCAAAACCGGAAATTCTGTTTCTAAAAATTTAAAATTGGAAGCCATTTAATACGTCCCCCTCTCGTTTATCATATGTTCTGATAATAAAGTATTATCGGAACATCATTGGTAAAAATTAAAATCCTATTCGAGCTCTAATATCATTTAACCATTCGCCTTTATATTTAAAAAATCTTGGACCTGCAATTGAATATTTCTTCCCAGATATGAGTTTTGCAGCAGCCGTCAGCGACATTTCTTTTCCTTGATATTCAACTTTCCTATCACCGACAACCTTACACTTAATATTTGGATCATCATAGTATTCAATTTCTTCTCCCACAGGAATCTGACATTTGATAAAGGAAAAGTTCTCCGCTTTTTCATGGCTTTCTGTGTCAATTTCCTGCGCCAACTGTTCCTCCTGTGCTTCTACATCACTCAGAGCAACTAATCTCAGATTCTCTTTACAATCATGGATTTCTGCCATTGCCTCCAAAATTGCATAGGCTTCTTCCGGCTTCATTGCGTAGAATTCACGGATCCTTTTCTGGCCATTAAAGTCATCAATAGATCGCAAGTCTGGATTCAGCTTATCAATAATCGTATGTAGCTTCAAATCTGACAATCTTGAGTTCACTTCATACGTCGCATATACTCGGAACGCAAACGGAATACACTCACTGCGATTTAATTGCTTCAATCTTTTATTTATATCATCTGCATAACCTATTTTCACATAATCTGGGAAAGACGGATTTGTGAGGATGTATATTACCCCTCTTTTATCACTCATATACTTTTTCTCCGTTTATAATTCAAATCTTTGCTTACTTTTTTAATGTAATTTTTGCCCTTTGCACTGTTTCCAAAGTGTCAAATTGACACTTTGGAGCAAGCGTTTGATACTTTGAAAACAGACTTGCTTAATAAGCAATCTTGAAATAGTCCAAATACGTTTTATATTTATCCTGTGCGGTCAGACAGGTATCAGTCAAATAACCCTTTTCATTATTCCATTCTTTCAATCCTCGGTAGTAGAACATTTTCAGATTATCCTCAATGATAAACGGAACAATATTATATTTCAGGCATTCTTTGAACATAATCAATCTACCTACACGACCGTTGCCATCCTGGAACGGATGGATTCGCTCAAACTTCACATGGAAGGCCAGAATATCTTCAAAGGTCTTTTCTTCCTTGGAATTGTATTCTACTAATAGCACTTTCATCTTATCGGCAACTTCTTCCGGAATGGCGGTATCCATACCACCAACCTCATTTGGAAGTTTCTTGTAGTCGCCAACAGCGAACCAATCTTTTCTGGAATCGCTGGTTCCGTTCTTTAAAATTAGATGAAGCTCTTTGATAAACTTCTCTGTCAAAGCGGCTTTCGCATTATCAATAATCATATCAATGCAACGGAAATGATTTGCCGTTTCAATCACATCGTCAACATTGAGAACTTCATTTTCTACACCAATCGTGTTGGTTTCAAAAATATACCTGGTCTGATCGTGAGTCAAACGGCTTCCTTCAATATGGTTGGAATTGTACGTTAAATCAATCTGTGTCTTATGGTAAATGCCTCCGGAATACTTACTTACTTTCTGTTCCTGCAGAATATCAAGCAAAGTAATAGGCTGTTCTTTCTTCTTGTTGGAACGCTCCGGTTTTTCTGCATTTTCAGGAATATTCCAAGTCTTGCCGGTAAGAAAGGCACCATTTACACGCCCATGTGCACAGTAGTTTCTAACACTGCGTTCCGACACATCCCATTTTTTTGCTATTTCAGCAACTGAAAGGTATCGCATCTGCTCTCCTCCGTTATAAATCAAATCTATATTTACATTTTACTACAGTATAGCATATCACATTATCGGCAAAATATCAATTTTTTCGCTACATCATCATTACTATTTTTTGCCGTTTTTGGTATTTATATATTTATGATTCGGGTGTCAAAACACCCATTTTATAGTGATTCATTCACTTGCGTTCCT
>JAUNPJ010000102.1 GCA_030536755.1 Eubacteriales bacterium
GTTTCACTGTTCAAATTGGAAACAAATCGCTGATAAATCGAAAAAAATTTGAGGACTTTTTGAATCAGACTACTTCGCTGTAAAGTGCTTTTGGATACATAAAGTTAACATAATATGGCACATTAACATATGGAAAAGAAGCTCTGGCTATGGTATAATACTGATATCGTGCTAGGGTTTCTTCGGAGGAAGGGAGCGATGAGACATTGTGAGTAAAAGACGAGATAAAAAGAATCGTATTTTACGAAACGGAGAAAGCCAGAGAACAGACGGAAGATATGCATTTGTATATATGGATTGTTTCGGAAAACAAAAATTTTTATATAGCTGGAAATTGGAAGAAACAGATCCGTTGCCTGCAGGAAAAAGAAACTGTAAGTCTTTGAGACAAAAGGAAAAGGCTTTACAAAGAGACCTTGCAGATGGCCTTACGCCATATGGCGGTAATCTGACGGTTTTAGATTTGGTGCAGAAATATATTTCGCAAAAAACAGGTGTCAGGCATAATACGCAGGCAAATTATAACTTTGTGATCAACATTATCAAAAAGAAAGCATTTGGAACAAAGAGGATTGATAAGGTCAAACTCTCTGACGCAAAAGCATGGCTGATAAAGCTGCAGAAAGACGGCAGAGGATACAGCACCATTCATTCCGTCAGGGGAGTTGTGAGACCTGCATTTCAAATGGCCGTTGATGATGATTTATTGCGTAAGAATCCGTTTGAATTTCAACTATGTACGGTAGTTGTAAATGACAGTGTTACCAGAGAAGCAATCACAAGAAAACAGGAAAGAGCGATGCTTGAATTTGTCCAGAATGATAAGCATTTTTCTAAATACTATGAGGGAATATTTATCCTTTTCAAAACAGGACTTCGTATTTCGGAATTTGTTGGTCTGCAAAAGTCAGATATTGATTTTGAGAAAAATATAATTAAAGTAGACCACCAGCTTCAAAGAAAAAGAAATATGGAGTATATCATTGAAGATACAAAGACGCCGGATGGAGAAAGGTATCTTCCGATGTCTCCGGAAGTCAGAGAGTGCTTTGAAAAGATTATTGCAAAAAGACGCAACCCGAAGTGTGAACCTGTGATCAGAGATAAGGATGGAAAGCTGTATCATGGTTTTCTGTATTTGGATAAAAATGGTATGCCGATGGTAGCATTGCATTGGGAAAAATATTTCCAACATATTATAAATAAATACAATAACATCTATAAAGAAGAATTGCCGAAAGTGACACCTCATGATTGAGTTATAATAAGGACAAGTTAGAAAACCCAAGGAAATATAAGGGGTTGCACTAATTTAGTCCTTATTTTTAATTCCCTGAAAAGGGGATAAATGAGACAGCGCTGTTATTCCAGAATACAAATTATTGCAAGTCCAGAACACTGGATATGGATCTGCATACCCTGAAAGTGGTGATAACTGAAAATTTTTAAGGACTGAATTAGCTCGCATGGAACGCAGATTCCTGCTGTCTGGTTCAGTCCTCTTTTTTATTGAGACTAAAGAAAGGTAATGAAGAATATGGCAAAAATTATATCCATCGTCAACCAAAAAGGAGGAACCGGAAAGTCAGCTTGCGCAGCCAATCTGGGTATCGGGCTGGCTCGTATGAACCAGAAGGTACTTATCGTAGATGCAGATCCGCAGGGAGATGTGTCCGCAAGTCTCGGGTATCGTGATTGCGATGACAGTAATGAGACATTGACAAATCTCATGGAAATGGTGTTGAGTGATGTTGATCTTCCAGAGGATTGCTTTATCCAGCATCAGGAAGAGGGCGTAGATATCATCTGTTCCAATATTGAACTGGCAGGAACGGAAGTACAGCTTGTGAATGCAATGAGCCGTGAATTTGTTCTGAGGCAGATTATCAGCCGGGTGGAAGAACAGTACGATACGATTTTAATTGATTGTATGCCATCTTTGGGAATGCTTACCATCAATGCACTGGCAGCATCGGATGAAGTATTGATTCCTGTAGAGGCGTCCTATCTTCCGATTAAGGGATTACAGCAGCTTTTGAAAACAATCGGAAAAGTACGCAGACAGATCAATCCGAAACTTGAGATTGGCGGAATCGTATTTACCATGGTAGATGTCCATACAAATGACGCCAGAAACAACATGGAATTACTTCAGGGCACTTATGGCAGTCAGATTCATATTTTTAACCAGTTTGTTCCGTTTTCCGTCAGAATGAAAGAGGCAGTCCGGGAAGGACAGAGTATTTTCCGTTATGATCCGAAGGGAAAAGTAGCGGATGCATACCGGAAACTCACAGAGGAGGTACTTGCAAATGGCAGTTAAAAAGAAAGCAACAGCAATTCCTTTAAAACCGTTGGATGAACTGTTCGGCTATTCCGATGAAGAACAGAAAGGGATTAGGGAAGTTTTCCTAGACAGTCTGTATCCCTTTCCGAATCATCCATTTAAGGTACTGGATGATGAAAAAATGGAAGAGCTTGCAGAAAGCATCAAACAGCATGGGGTTCTGGTTCCGGGGATTGTACGGCTGAAACCCTCCGGTGGTTATGAACTGGTATCCGGACACCGGCGGAAAAGAGCGTGTGAAATCGCAGGCTTAAAGCATATGCCGGTCATTGTCAGAGATCTGACTGACGATGAATCGACGGTGATTATGGTGGACTCCAATATCCAGAGAGAAGAACTGCTGGTCAGTGAAAAGGCTTTTGCATATAAAATGAAATATGATGCATTAAAACGGCAGGGAAAACGTACAGATTTAACTTCTTGCCAAGTTGGCAAGAAGTTGGCGGCGGAAGACCTGGGAAGCAGTACAGGGGATAGTACACGGCAGGTTTTGAGATATATCCATCTGACAGAACTGCTTCCAAAGCTGCTGGAGATGACCGACAGCAAAAAGCTTCCGTTTCATACGGCTGTGGAACTCTCTTATTTAAAGGAAGAGGAACAGGACAATCTGCTTCAATATATGGATAACCATGAAATGGTTCCGTCAATGAAACAGGCACAGGAATTGAAAAAATGTGCGAAAGAGAAGGGATTGACATATCCGGAGATTGACCGCATCTGCTGTTCTGATAATACAGAGCGGCTGCAGGTAAAGCTGCCCGAAAAGAAGCTCCGGCAGTATTTCCCGGAGAAATATACCAAGAAGCAGATTGAAGATGTCATTTTTACATTGCTGAATGACTGGGCAAGGAGCAGGGAGGTTGAGGATGATGACAATCGTGGATGTGTTTAAGAAATCAATCGTGCCTTTAGGATTTATGGCATTTTGGCTCTGGATAGTAAAACTGATTATGGAAGTGAGCGGAAGCAGGGAGTTACTCATGTTTCTGTTTCTTGCGGGACTTCCGTTTGGAATACATAAGATGTTCGTCATCCTGATCCCGAAAGATATGGATATCGGAGGAACAGTAGGGATGGCTGCATTGAGTGTGATTATTGGAGGAATGATGGGATGCTTCATGATCCCGGTGTATGTAGTGAAAGCGTTATATGTGCTGATTCAGTACATCTTCCGCAGATAAATAAAAGATTGATGAGAGGCAGGCTTGCGAAATCAAAATCGTAAGTCTGCCTCTTTTTTTTGTGCCAAAAAGCAGGCAATACAGGGTAGTTACCCTTTTGCATAGAAAAAAACATGGAGGAAACAAGCATGAGAGAACACATTTTGAACAAAGAGATTACAAGGGAAATCAAGGCGGAACTTCCGGTAATTCCAAGGGAAATGATTAAGGAAAGAGGCTGTTCCTATTGCCCGTATTATGCCGGTACATTTCAGAAGAGACCAAGGTGCCTTCTGGCGGAGTGTGCATGGGATAACGAGAATGAGAGATTCCATCCGGCGCTGCGGAAGATGCTGCCGGAGTATGAGACGGCAATGGAAAAAGCCAGAGTGAAATATGAGGAACGCAAAAAGTCCTATGAGCTTCTGGTCAGCATGTTTGCGGATGAACTGGCGCAGGAAGAACGAAAAAAGGATGAATGCTATGGCTGTGTTTATGGGAAATGCGGGCCATGCATTGGGATTTGTTACAAGAGAATCATGGGATGATGAAAAAGGGGGAAGACGATGAATACAGCAATTATTTCAGGAAGACTGGTCCGTGATCCGGGCTACAGCGAAACACAGAATGAAAAAGGTCTTCATAAGATCGCAAAGTTTGTTCTTGCGGTCAGAAGGAATTATTCGGAAGAAGTCAGTTTTATCCCGGTAAAGGCATTTGCAAAGAAAGCAGAGTTTGTCCGGGATTATCTGGTCCAGGGAACGAAAGTCATGGTGGAAGGTGAAATCGTGACCGGAAATTATGAGAGCAAAGAAACAGGAAAAAAGGTCTATACAACAGAATTGTATGCGGGCAGGATTGAATTTGCCGGTGCAAAAATGCAGGAGAGACCGCCTGCTATGGAGGATGGGGATGGTTTTATGAACATTCCGGAATCCATGCAGGAAGAGATGCCGTTTCGATAAGGAGGGAAGAATTTATGATGATGCTAAATAAGGATTATATGATTGGCCACATGAAAACAGAAAATGGAAAACCAAATACAGAAAATATTGTATTTGCTGCAGCCTGTGAAGCGGTGGAATTATTCCAGTGCCTGATTATGGTTGATAAGGATTTTACGGATTGGTTCCGGTTTGTAAGAAAACTCGAATCATATTTGCAAAGTGGTGATTATGAAAAAATCCATGATGTCTGCCAGACCTTGTATGCGATGAAAAATCTGACGGAGGAGCTGGAAGGGCTCTATCTGGCAAGGGAAGATGCCCAGATCTGCGATATGTATTACCGTGTGTTTGTCGGAATGTTGGATCTGACGCTGTTTTCTACAGAAACAATGACAAAATTGAATGGAGGGAATAACCATGAGTAAGATGGAATATCAGCCGGTAAGCTGCCTGCTTGTACCGAAAGCATTATTTCAGGAAGAGAGATACCGAAATCTGTCAACAACGGCAAAACTCCTTTACAGCCTGCTTTTGGACAGGTATGACCTTGCAGCACTGAACGGATGGGTAGACCGGCAGGGCAGAAGATATGTGATTTATCCGAAGAGTGAGCAGAAACGGGATTTGAATTGCACCAGATACCGTGCAGACACAGCTGTCAGGGAATTGGAGAATGGCAACATGGTCTGGATTGTCAATGGAAACGGCAGACCGAACAGATTTTATTTCAAAGATATTACTGAGAAGAATGTGGAGGATAATGCGATGATGAGAATGGAAAGTTTAATGGATATGGTAAAACCGGAAGACAGGGAAATTGTACAGGAAAAAATGGATAAGCTGGCAATCTCGGCAAGAGAAGCCATGGAGGAACTGGTGAAAAGAGGTTACTTCGGCACTGGAAAAGCGGAGGCCCAGAACAATCCGGGTCCTACAATGGAGGAAGACTCTGAGGATGAGGCATCCTGTTATGATGAAGATTGGGCTGCTTCAGAACTCGATCCGATGGAATACAGAGGGTATTATGACAAAAATGGAGACCTTGATGAAGATAATATCCAGAGTGATGCCGGAGAACTTGGCATGGCACTTGCATTTCAGCTTTACAACGCATATTCAAACAATCCGGATCAGATGCAGGACGTACAGGAACACCTGAACGCTGCCTATAATGATTATTCAAAAAAGACTTTTATGGCGGTAATTGCTGCTGTGTCTGCGGTCTTATCGGTTGACTGGGTATGGCTGGAAGATATGTATGCCTGCAACAAACCAGCAAGGAAAATTTATCTGGAAGAGATGATGGATATTTTCAATATGTATATCAATATGCTGACGGCTAAAGCGTAGATGATGGGGGAACAAAAAGTGGAATTTGATTATTTCCGGGCAGAACAGTCCGAACAGTTTTCATTTTTCCGCATTCCCAAGGCATTATTTACAGAGAAAGAATTTGAATCGCTGTCAACTGACGCTAAGCTGCTTTATGGCGTTCTATTGGATCGGCTCAGTTTATCCAGAAAAAACGGATGGGTGGATGCCAGCGGATATGTTTATATCATTTATACAGTCTCCGAGTTACAGGAATTGTTCCAGGCATCCCATCCGACAGTTATTAAATGGATGCGTGAATTGGATAGTGTGCATGGTATAGGCTTGATCGAGCGATATAAGCAGGGATATAACCGTCCTGCCATCATATATGTGAAGAATTTTGTGAAACGCACCCGTGTGGAATCCGCTGATGACAGTCAATCAGGAATGAAAGATTTTTTAGTTCCGGGATGCAAGAATCTTTCATTCCGGAATGCAAAAATCTTTCAGTAAGTAATACTGATATAAATAAGACTGAAAGGAATTATACAGAGAAGAATAAGGAACCTCCGGTTCTTGAGAAAGAACAGTACAATCTGTATGGACATTTCAGGAATGTCCGGCTGTTGGATTCTGAATACCGGGATTTGCGGGAGCGGTATCCATGTGAATACCAGAAACTTCTTGACCAGTTATCCATTTATATGAGATCCAGCGGGAGGATGTATCAGGATCATTATGCCACATTGCTGCTGTGGGCAGGACGAAATACCCTGCAGGACGATGACAGCAAATATGACTGCGGGGAAGGGGAGTGTTTATGACGGATAAAGAAAACCATGTAGATTATTATGATGGAGATGGCTGCCTGCGCTGCGGTGTATGCAATAAGCGGAAACAAATGAAATTCAGCCTCATGGGAAGCGTACACACGGTAAGCTGTCTGTGCGAATGTGAGGTGCAGAAAAAGAAAGCGGAGGAGGAACGGCTGCGGAGGGAAGAGGCACAGAGAGAGCTTTACCAGAGAAAATCTGTTGGGTTAAAAGACAAGAGGTTTTGGGAATGGCGTTTTGATAATGATAATGGGAGCAATGAGAAAATGCCAGTTGCAAAAAAATACGTGGAAAACTGGCAGAAGATGAAAAAAGACAATGTTGGACTGATTTTGATGGGACCGGTCGGAACAGGAAAAAGTTTTATGGCGGGATGTATTGCAAATGCCCTGCTTGAAAAAGGGGAAAGGGTGATGATGACGAATTTCTCCCGTATCTTAAACGAGCTGACCAAATATCAGACGGATAAAAACCAGATTGTGGAGAGCCTTATGGAGTATCCGCTTCTGATCATTGATGACCTGGGGATAGAGCGCAGCTCCGAGTTTGCCCTGGAGCAGATTTACAATATTATTGACAGCCGATACCGCAGGAAGAAGCCTCTGATTATTACTACAAACCTTGCGAAGAGCGAAATGGAAAACAGCGGGATTGATGTTGCCCACAAACGAATTTACAGCCGGATTCTGGAAATGTGTGCCCCTGTTGTATGTAAAGGGGAAGACAGAAGGAAAGCGGAAGGAACAGAAAAGCTGAAGGAAATGCTGGAACTGGTGCAGGATTGATTGTTACAAAGTAATGGAAAGAAGGTGATACCAATGGTTCATGGAACGGACAGCTGAAATTACGCCGGAAGGGAGGAAAATTCATGCAGGAAGAAGTAACACAAAAAACAGTTACCTTCTGTGTACGGACAACAAAAATGACCGCAGACGTTTTAAAGAAAGTGCTGGCAGCTTATCTGCAGCATCAGAAACAGAAACATGCGGTGAAGAAGGCACAGAAGAACCAGCCAAAACAGGGAAAAATTACGGTAAAGGAGCTGGCGAAGCAGAACGCCGGGATGACAAATATCGAGATCACTCCAAAAAATATCAAATCCTTTGAACGGTATGCCAGAAAGTACGGGATCAATTTTGCCCTGAAAAAGGACAAATCAAAAGAGCCTCCTGTCTATCTGGTGTTTTTCAAAGGGCGTGACCAGGATGCAATCAATGCTGCTTTCCGTGAATTTTCCCAAAAGGAAATCCAGAGGGCAAACCGTCCTTCCATCCACAAGCGTCTGGCAGCGTACAGAACTATCGTGGCAGGGAAATCGAAGGACAAGGCGAAAAGCAGGCATCAGGAGGTATCCCGATGAGGAAATTCGCTGCCCCTGGGATATTTAATAGGCTAAAGAAAAAATCCAGAGCTATGCTGTCCGCTGTGGATACGAAAAAGCTTATTTTAACCAATATACCATACTTATTCGTGTTCCTGTTTGCAGACCGGGCATCCTGTCTTTACCGGACAAGTCCCAGGGAGGATATGGGAGCAAAACTTTTATATGCAATGGAACACGCAGACAGGATTCTGGCAGGTGTTTTTCCTAGCCTGTACCTGCAGGATCTTCTGATCGGGGCAGGCGTGGCAGTGGTTCTCAGGCTGATCGTCTGGCAGAAACAGGCAGATGCCAAGAAGCTGCGGAAAGGTGTGGAATATGGCTCTGCCCGCTGGGGTACAGCCGAGGATATTAGACCATTTATGTCAGAAGACTTTTGGGAGAATATCCCGCTGACGGCTACGGAATCACTGACCATGGAGAGCCGCCCAAAGAATCCCAAATACGCCAGAAATAAAAATATCTGTGTAATCGGAGGTTCCGGAAGCGGCAAAACAAGGTTTTTCGTAAAGGTTTCCATTATGATGATGAATTGTTCCATGGTAATCACAGATCCGAAAGGAACATTGATCGAGGAATGCGGGAAAATGCTTGCGAAAGGCCCACCAAAGAAGGACAAGCACGGGAATATCATAAAAGATAAATCCGGGAAAGTAGTGCATGAGCCGTATGTGATTAAGGTCTTAAATACGATCAACTTTGCAAAATCTTTCCACTATAATCCGTTTGCCTATCTGAAATCTGAAAAAGACATTTTGAAGCTGGTAACGGTAATTATTGCAAATACAAAGGGAGAGGGGGAAAAGGCAACGGAAGATTTTTGGGTAAAGGCAGAAAAACTTCTCTACACAGCCCTGATTGCGTACATCTGGTACGAAGGGGATGAAAACGAGAAAAATATGAATACACTGCTTGATCTTCTGAATGAAAGTGAGACAAGAGAAGACGATGAAACCTATAAAAATCCGGTGGATATGCTGTTTGAGGAGCTGGAGAAAAAGGAGGCGGATCACTTTGCAGTCCGCCAGTATAAGAAATATAAAATGGCGGCAGGTAAAACAGCGAAGTCGATTCTGATTAGCTGTGGTGCAAGGTTAGCACCATTTGATATTGCTGAACTGCGTGAGATCATGAGCTATGACGAGATGGAGCTGGATAAGGTCGGTGACCGGAAGACGGCTCTGTTTTTGATTATGTCGGATACAGATACGACATTTAACTTTGTGATAGCCATGCTGCAGGCGCAGCTCTTTAATCTTCTCTGCGACAAGGCAGATGATGAATGCGGCGGCAGGCTCCCGAACCATGTGAGGGTTATTTGCGATGAGTTCGCCAATATTGGCCAGATTCCACAGTTTGATAAGCTGATTGCAACGATACGAAGCAGGGAAATCTCTGCTTCTATTATTTTGCAGTCACAAAGCCAGTTAAAGGCAATGTATAAAGACAGCGCCGACACCATTATAGGTAATTGTGACAGCGTATTATTCCTCGGAGGCAAAGAAAAATCAACCCTGAAAGAGATGAGTGAGCTGCTTGGAAAGGAGACGATTGACCTTTACAACACCTCAGAGACACGAAGCAACCAGAAGTCTTTCGGGCTGAATTACCAGAAGACAGGGAAGCAGCTGATGACGGAGGATGAAATTGCAGTCATGGACGGAGGTAAGTGTATCCTGCAGATCCGTGGTGCACGTCCGTTTTATTCGGACAAATTCGATATTACGAAGCATCCGAATTACCGGCTTCTTGCAGATTACAGCGAGAAGAACCGGTATAAGGTGGAAAAAGAACTGAGGCGGCAGTACACACCGAAGCAGGAGGATGTCGTGGAAGTGGTCACAGTGGATATGGAAGAATTAGAAAAAGAGGCACAGGAAGGGTAAGGAAAGATGGGAAAAATACGTTCGCCTACAGAGATGCAGGCTGTACCGACAATTTAACAAAACTTAAAACCAGAGGATTTTCCGATGAGGAACTGACTGCATGATGCAGATGCTTCCGGAAAAGGGAATCCTCATTTTTTATCCCAAAACCAATGAAAAAATACGAGGAAAGGAAAAGAACCCGGCTCCTGGGATGAAAGGAACGGCAGGAGCTGCCGTTTCGGGGACTGGGTTTTGGTAAAATATATGGCATTTTTCACCAGTGCAATTACAACATTAAAGACTCTGGTCGTGGCAATCGGGGCAGGACTTGGCGTGTGGGGCGTGATCAACCTGCTGGAGGGTTACGGCAATGATAATCCCGGTGCGAAATCACAGGGAATTAAACA